>NZ_JBKORL010000001.1:0-65756 GCF_047314525.1 Shewanella sp. BJSY2023SW007
CATCAACAGGACTCTCTTCAAGAAAGTCGGCAAAGCAGTTTTGAATAGACATAAAAAATCGGAAACCTACAAACAGGTTTCCGATTGTCTCTCATTAGAAGGATCGGTCAACCGATCCTTATCTGATCTACATTGCGCTCGAACTGCGCCTTTTGACTTGCGGGTATTTTGCTGCTCATCCGCTCCGGCGATCACAACCATTGGAATGCAAACATGCATAGTGAAGGGTGCCATGCACCATTACCCATATTGGAAAGACAAATTAGCAGGTTAATGAAGCAAGTGTTTCAATACGGGCAAAGGCTGATGGCAGCGGCGGTGGACACCCACACAGTCGCAAAAACACACAACAAACTTTACCTTTACGTAAACTTCATATATCTTGCCAAACAGGTTCAATTTTATGGTGTTATCGATGAGCGCAAACCACAATCCACAAACCACTTACTCCATCAGTGATCTATCAAAGGAATTTGATATCACCACCCGCAGCATCCGCTTCTATGAAGATCAGGGGCTGCTCAAACCCAGGCGCCGTGGCCAGACCCGTATCTACAGTCTCAAGGACAGAGTCAGACTGAAACTTATTCTGCGCGGCAAGCGTCTGGGCTTTTCCCTAGCGGAAACCCGCCGACTGTTTGAACTCTACGATGCCGACAAGAGCAGCCATGCTCAGCTCAATACCATGTTGGCCCTGATCGAAGAGAAGAAAACTTCACTGCAACAACAGATGGACGATATCAAGGTGGTGTTGATGGAACTCAATTCTGCCGAACTTCAGTGCCGTCAGGCGCTGGATGACATGGAGCAGGAAAAAGCCTGAGCCATTGACCAAACACCATAATAATAAATAAAAAATATTAACTTACAGGACATCAAGCCAATGAACTCTCTCTACTCAAGCCTCAACTTTGGACTCGGTGAAGAAATCGATATGCTGCGGGATGCAGTCAACGGTTTCGCCGCCAATGAAATCGCCCCCATTGCCGCCAAGGTGGATCAGGACAACGCCTTCCCCAACGAGCTTTGGCCTCAGTTCGGCGACATGGGGCTGCTTGGGATAACAGTCCCAGAAGAGTTCGGCGGTGCCAACATGGGGTATCTGGCGCACGTAGTGGCCATGGAAGAGATCTCCCGCGCGTCGGCGTCTATAGGTTTGTCCTACGGCGCCCACTCCAACCTGTGCGTCAACCAGATCAACCGCAACGGCAATCAGGCCCAGAAGGTAAAATACCTGCCCAAGCTGGTCAGCGGCGAGCATATAGGCGCACTGGCGATGAGTGAACCCAACGCAGGTTCGGACGTGGTTTCCATGAAGCTACACGCCCGCAAGGAAGGCGACCGTTACATTCTCAACGGCAATAAAATGTGGATCACCAATGGCCCGGATGCCCACACCTATGTGATTTACGCCAAAACCGACTTGGACAAGGGCCCGCACGGGATTACTGCCTTTATCGTCGAGCGCGGCTTCAAAGGCTTCTCTCAGGCGCAAAAGCTCGACAAGCTGGGAATGCGCGGCTCCAACACCTGTGAACTGGTATTCGAAGACTGCGAAGTCCCGGAAGAAAATATTCTCGGCGGCCTCAACCAGGGGGTGAAGGTACTGATGAGTGGCCTGGATTACGAGCGGGTGGTACTCAGCGGCGGCCCTCTTGGGATAATGACCGCCTGCATGGACATAGTGATGCCCTATATGCACGAGCGGGTGCAGTTCGGCAAATCCATCGGCGAATTCCAACTGGTACAGGGCAAACTGGCCGACATGTACACAGGCATGAATGCCGCCAAATCCTATATCTATAACGTCGCCAAGTCCTGCGATCGCGGCGAAACCACACGTAAAGATGCCGCCGGTGCCATTCTTTACAGCGCCGAGCTCGCCACCAAGATGGCACTGGACGCCATTCAGTTGCTGGGCGGCAACGGCTATATCAATGAATACGCCACCGGCCGTCTGCTGCGCGATGCCAAGCTCTACGAAATCGGCGCCGGCACTTCGGAAATCCGCCGCATGCTCATTGGCCGCGAGCTGTTCAACGAAACCAAGTAATGGCGAATGTCGGGGCCGTTCCAGCGGCCCTTCACGCTCCCCCATTCAGTCGAAAAGGATGACAAGCCGTGCCTCAAATCAGCAGTAGAATCAACGCCCGCAGCGATGAATTCAGGGAAAAACAAGCCGCCATGTCCCACCTGGTGGCCGATGTCCAACAAAAGCTCAACAAGATAGTCGAAGGCGGTGGCCCTGTGGCCATGGAACGCCATCTGTCCCGCGGTAAACTGGCGCCGCGCACCCGGGTAGAGAAACTTCTGGATCCCGGCTCGCCATTTCTGGAACTGAGCCAGTTTGCCGCCTTCGAAGTCTATGACGAAGAAGTGCCCGCCGCCGGCATCATAGCCGGGATCGGCCGGGTCAGCGGAGTCGAGTGCATGATTATCGCCAACGACGCCACGGTCAAAGGCGGCACTTACTACCCGTTGACGGTGAAAAAACACCTGCGGGCTCAGGAAATAGCCGAGCGCTGTCACCTGCCCTGCATCTATCTGGTGGACTCGGGCGGTGCCAACCTGCCGCGCCAGGATGAAGTATTTCCGGACAGGGATCACTTCGGCCGTATCTTCTTCAATCAGGCCCGCATGTCCTCCAAAGGGATCCCGCAAATCGCCGTGGTCATGGGCCTGTGTACCGCAGGTGGCGCCTATGTGCCGGCGATGGCCGATGAATCGATTATTGTCCGTGAACAGGGCACCATCTTTTTGGCCGGCCCGCCGCTGGTGAAAGCCGCCACAGGTGAAGAGGTCAGTGCCGAAGAGCTCGGCGGCGCCGAGGTACACACCAAGATAAGCGGTGTGGCCGATCATCTGGCGCAAAATGACGACCACGCGCTGGAGTTGGCCCGCAATGCCGTCTCCCGCCTCAATCACCAAAAACAGATTGCCCAGACTCTGAGCCAGGTAAAGCCACCCAAGTACGATATTCATGAGCTCTACGGCATAGTCGGCACCGACTTGAAAAAGCCCTTCGATGTCAAAGAAGTGATTGCCCGCATCGTCGATGACTCGGACTTCGACGAGTTCAAGGCCGGTTACGGTGCCACTCTGGTGTGCGGTTTTGCCCGTATTCATGGCTACCCGGTAGGCATAGTGGCCAACAACGGCATTCTGTTTTCCGAGTCGGCGCAAAAAGGCGCGCACTTCATCGAGCTTTGCTGCCAGCGCAAGATCCCGCTGCTGTTTTTGCAAAACATCACCGGCTTTATGGTCGGCAAGAAATATGAGCATGAAGGCATAGCCAAACACGGCGCCAAAATGGTGACCGCTGTATCCTGCGCCACTGTGCCCAAGTTTACCGTGATCATCGGCGGTTCCTACGGCGCCGGTAACTACGGCATGTGCGGCCGCGCCTTTGAACCCACCATGATGTGGATGTGGCCCAACGCCCGCATCTCAGTGATGGGGGGCGAACAAGCCGCCGGAGTGCTGGCCACAGTGCGTAAAGACGGCCTGGCCCGCAAGGGGCAGACCATGAGCGCCGAGGAAGAAGCCGCCTTCAAGGCTCCGGTGATAGCCCAATACGATAAAGAGGGGCACCCCTACCATGCCAGCGCCCGTTTGTGGGACGACGGCATTATCGACCCGGCCCAGACCCGGGATGTGGTTGGCCTGGCATTGTCGGCGGCGCTGAATGCGCCCATAGAGGACACACGTTTCGGCGTGTTCCGCATGTAATGGAGGCCGGTATGGATTATCAATATCTGACATTAACCACCGACTCCCGCGGCGTTTCATCCCTGGTGATGAATCGCCCGCAGCTGGCCAACGCCTTCGATGAAGTGATGATTGCCGAGCTCATTGATGCGCTGGAGTCCCTGGCCCGGGATCCCGCCTGCCGGGTGCTGCTGCTGAAAGCCAACGGCAAACATTTCAGCGCCGGCGCCGACCTGAACTGGATGCGCAAACAGGCGGCGATGGACTTTGATGACAACCTCAAAGACGCCGCCGAGCTGGCTCGGTTGATGGCCACTCTGGATCAATTCCCCAAACCGTCGTTGGCCCTGGTGCAGGGCGCGGCCTTTGGCGGAGCGCTTGGGCTGGTGTGTTGCTGCGATATCGCCATTGCGACGCCCAAGGCCAGCTTTTGCCTGTCAGAGGTGAAGCTTGGCCTGATCCCGGCGGTTATCAGCCCCTATGTGCGCCGCGCCATGGGCGAGCGTCAGGCGAGACGCTATATGTTGACCGCAGAGCGTTTCGATGCCGAAGCCGCCAAGACTTTGCAACTGGTGCATCAGGTAGCAGACGATCTCGAGGCCGCCGCAGCGCCCCTTATCGAGTCGCTGCTGGGCAACAGTCCGCAGGCGCTCAACTGGTGCAAACAGCTGATAAGCGATATCCGCCACGGACTGATAGATGAACAGACGCTGGCGCTCACCGGCGAGGCCATCGCCCGGATCCGGGTGTCTGCTGAAGGCCAGGAAGGGCTGAACGCCTTTTTCGAAAAACGCCCACCGAACTGGCAAGGCACAAGTAACAACCCGGCCAACAACTCCAGATGCAATCCAGGCAATAGCTCAAACCCGCCACAGCGCCGTGACTAAGGAAGGATGTAAGATGTTCAACAAGATTCTGATTGCCAACCGCGGCGAAATTGCCTGTCGCATCATACGTACCGCCAGGTCATTGGGAGTGCGCACTGTCGCACTGTTCTCGGATGCCGATCGCCATGCCGCCCACGTGGCTATGGCCGATGAAGCCTTTTATCTGGGGGGCTCGGCGCCGGCCGACTCCTACCTCAGGGGCGATGCCATTATCGATATCGCCAAGACCTGTGGCGCCGAGGCGATCCACCCGGGTTATGGTTTTCTGTCGGAAAACGCCGGTTTTGCCGCCGCCTGTGAACGGGCCAATATCGCCTTTATCGGCCCCAAGGCCGACTCCATAGAAGCCATGGGCAGCAAGAGCGCCGCCAAACTCATCATGGGCCGCGCCGGAGTGCCGCTGGTGCCCGGCTATCACGGTGATGACCAGAGCGATGAAGTGCTGCTCAGTGAAGCCGAAAAAATCGGTTTCCCGCTGCTGATCAAGGCCGCCTTCGGTGGCGGCGGCAAGGGAATGCGGATTGTCCGCAGCCTGACGGAAGTCAAGTCGGCCATCGACTCGGCCCGCCGTGAAGCCGCCTCCAGTTTTGGCAATGACAAGCTGTTGATGGAGCGTTACCTGGAGCAGCCGCGCCATGTGGAGGTGCAGGTATTTGCCGACACCCAGGGCAATGCCATTTATCTGTCAGACAGGGACTGCTCGATTCAGCGCCGCCACCAGAAAGTGGTGGAGGAAGCGCCGGCCCCCGGCCTCAGCGACGCCCTGCGCCGCCGCATGGGTGAAGCCGCCGTGGCCGCCGCCCGCGCCATCGACTATGTGGGTGCAGGCACGGTCGAGTTTCTGCTGGACACCCATGCCACAGAGGAAGACGGCAGCTTCTTCTTTATGGAGATGAATACCCGTTTGCAGGTAGAGCATCCTGTTACCGAGCTGGTGACAGAGACAGATCTGGTGCACTGGCAGCTGCTGGTCGCCGCCGGAGAGCCTCTGCCCCTGACTCAGGAGCAAGTTGCCATTAAGGGCCATGCCTTTGAAGTGCGAATTTATGCCGAAGATCCGGATAACGACTTCCTGCCTGCCAGCGGCAAGCTCAACTTCCTGCGCGAGCCCAAGCCATCGCGCCATGTGCGTATCGACTCGGGTGTCCGTGAAGGCGATGAAATCTCCAACTTCTACGACCCCATGATAGCCAAGCTGATTGTCTGGGATGAATCACGCCCAAGAGCGCTGCAGCGCCTGCAGAGGGCTCTGGATGACTTCCAGCTCACCGGCCTGAAACACAATATCGGTTTCCTAGGTAAAATCGCCGCTCACCCGGCCTTTGCCAGCGCCGACTTCAGCACAGATTTTATTGAGCGCTATCAAGCACAGCTGCTGCCTCAAGCGAAAGACAGCGCCCTGCCCTTGCCGCTGCTGGCCAAAGCCGCCCTGTATGAAATGCTGTGGCGCAAACGCGACTCCCGGGCCAAACAGGCAAACAGTCAGGACCCTTCCTCGCCCTGGGGCAGCGCCAGTGGCTTTAGACTCAACAGCGCCAAGCGCCACGATATTGCCCTGATGGACGATGAACACCATATTCATCACCTGCAGCTGACTGAGCTGGCCAAGGCCGATAGCTGGCAACTGACACTGGATGGTCAAACCCTGGTTATCGAAGGCGAGCTGAGCACAGATGAGGCCGGTGGTGACACGCTTCGCTGTGTGGTCGATGGGCATATCAGCAGCCAGCGAATCAGCCGCCAGGGCATGGACTTTACCCTGCTTGGCCGCTCCGGCGAGCTTAGCGCCTGCCATTTCCGCGCCATTCAGAATGAGCTGGAAGAGGAGCAGGCCAACCACGCCGATCTACTCAAGGCGCCGATGAACGGCACCATAGTCACCCATCTGGTGGCTGTGGGCGACAGCGTTAAGGCCGGCCAAGGGCTGATGGTGATGGAAGCGATGAAGATGGAATACACCATAGCCGCGCCTTTCGATGGCACTGTGAGTGAGTTTTTCTTCCAGCCCGGCGAACTGGTCAGCGATGGCGCCCAGTTGCTGGAGCTCAGCGAACAACTCAAGGAGGCTTAAAAATGCTGCCTCCCAAGGTAAGCCTGTTTGAAGTGGGCCCAAGAGACGGCCTGCAAAATGAAACCTCGGTCAGCACTCAAGCCAAGATAGCCCTGATTGAAGCGCTGGCCGATGCCGGGGTGAAGCGCATCGAAGCCGCCAGCTTTGTGTCGCCCAAGTGGGTACCGCAAATGGCAGACTCGGGCGAGGTGCTACGCGGCATTTCACGCCGCGCCGGCGTCTGCTACAGCGCCCTGACTCCCAATCTCAAGGGCCTGGAGTTGGCGCTGGATGCCGACGCCGATGAAGTGGCGGTATTTGCCGCCGCCTCCGAAGGCTTCAGCCAGAAGAACATCAACTGCTCCATCGAAGAGTCCATCGCCCGCTTCGAGCCCCTGCTGAGCCGGGCCAAGGAGCAAGGCATTCGGGTTCGCGGCTATGTTTCCTGCGTACTGGGTTGCCCCTATGATGGTGAAATCGCCCCGGCAGAAGTGGCTCGGGTCGCCGACATTCTGCATCAATTGGGCTGCTATGAGATATCCCTCGGCGACACCATAGGCGTAGGTACACCGCTCAAGGCCCGCAAAATGCTGGAAACCGTGGCCGAGCGCGTACCGATAGAGCGCTTGGCGCTACACTTCCATGATACCTACGGTCAGGCGCTGGCCAACATTCTCGCCTGCCTGGAAACCGGCGTCAGTGTAATAGATACCTCGGTCGCCGGACTCGGTGGCTGCCCCTATGCCAAAGGCGCATCCGGTAATCTGGCCAGTGAAGATCTTGTCTACATGCTGCATGGTATGGGTATAGACACAGGCATAGATCTCAACAAACTGGCCCGGGCCGGACGGCAGATAAGCCAGCAGCTTGGCCGGCAAACCGGTTCAAAAGTAGCCAGAGCCCTGGGAGTTTAAGGCCTCCAGGTGGCACAACAGATAAGCAGTATAACGACAGATAATAAACAGCAAGGACATCACTATGGCAGGACTCAATAAACTCGTCGGCAGCTACGACGAAGCGCTCGCAGGTCTCACCAATGATATGACAGTCATGGTGGGCGGTTTTGGCCTTTGCGGCATTCCCGAAGGTCTTATCAATCAAATGGTCAAGCTGGGTGTCAGCGGCCTGACCGCCATCTCCAATAACGCCGGGGTGGACGACTTCGGACTGGGGCTGCTGCTGCGACATAAGCAGATAAGCACAATGATCGCCTCCTATGTGGGTGAAAACGCCACCTTTGAGCGGCAGATGCTCAGCGGCGAGCTCAATGTAATCCTCACCCCGCAAGGCACTCTGGCGGAGAAGATCCGCGCCGGCGGCGCCGGGATCCCCGCCTTCTTTACCGCCACCGGCTACGGCACCCCTGTGGCCGATGGCAAAGAGACCCGCGAAATCAATGGCCGCCACTATGTGCTGGAAGAGGCACTGACCGCCGACTTCGCGCTGATCCGCGCCTGGAAGGCCGATACCATGGGTAACCTGGTATTTCGCAAAACAGCCGCCAACTTCAACCCCATGATGGCCACCGCCGGCAAGATAACTGTGGTGGAAGTGGAAGAGATAGTCGAGCCGGGTGAGCTGGACCCGGATCATATCCACACCCCGGGCATCTATGTGGATCGCGTCATCAAGGGTGTGTTCGAGAAGCGTATCGAACAGCGCACAGTCAAACAGGCATAAGGGCAGGAGAGCAAAATGGCACTTTCAAGAGAACAACTGGCCCAACGCGTCGCCAAGGAACTCAAAAACGGTTACTACGTCAACTTGGGGATAGGTATCCCCACTCTGGTGGCCAACTATATCCCCGAGGGCATGCAGGTGATGCTGCAATCGGAAAACGGCCTCTTGGGGATGGGTGAATTCCCCACCGAAGACACTATAGATCCGGATCTGATCAACGCCGGCAAGCAAACCGTTACCGCCGTCAAGGGCGCGTCTTTCTTCTCCAGCGCCGAGAGCTTCGCCATGATCCGTGGCGGGCATGTGGATCTCACTGTGCTGGGCGCGTTCGAGGTGGATGTCGAAGGCTCTATCGCCTCATGGATGATCCCCGGAAAGCTGGTTAAAGGCATGGGCGGCGCCATGGACTTGGTGGCCGGCGCCGACAATATCATAGTCACCATGATGCACGCCGACAAACACGGCAATTCCAAACTGCTGAGCAAATGCGAGTTGCCGCTCACGGGTTACGGCTGCATCAAGCGAGTACTGACAGACCTGGCCTTTATCGAAATCAAGGATGGCGCCTTCCACCTGCTGGAGCGGGCACCAGGTGTGAGTGTCGAGGAGATAGTTGCCAAAACCGCCGGCAAGCTTATCGTCCCCGAACATGTGCCAGAGATGATCTTGTAAGAAATTAAGTCTCTGAGGCCTATTGTGACTCTCAATAGGCCGACATTGACCGGGCCGATTTTCAGCGGACCATAGTTTTTGAGTCGCCATCGCGACTCAAAAATCCCGCGGATAATATTGGTTGTGGCTGTTTTATCTCAAAACTTGCAAAACGTCGCTTTTAACTGCTCAGCAACTCTCGGGCATTGGCCAGAGTATTGCTGGTAATGGTATCGCCACCAAGCAACCTGGCCAACTCCTGTACCCGCTGCTCTTTATCCAGCGCCACCATAGAGGTTTCAGTACCACTGCCCTTGGCATGTTTGGCAACAAACATGTGCTGATGGCCGTTACCTGCCACCTGCGGCAGATGAGTCACACACAATACCTGGGTCGATTCTCCCAAGGTGCGCAACATGCGGCCCACCACGGCCGCCGTTGGCCCGGAAATCCCCACATCCACCTCGTCAAAAATCAGTGTCGGGGTAGCTACCTTACGGGCAGTTATCACCTGAATACCCAGGCCGATACGGGAAAGCTCGCCCCCCGAGGCCACCTTGGCCAGGCTCTGCAGGGGTTGTCCCGGGTTGGTGGTCACCAGAAACTCCACCCTGTCACTGCCATTGACCGACATCTGCTCAGGACTAAACTCCACCGCTATGCTGAACTTGCCCTTGGGCATATTGAGTTCATGGATGGAAGCCGTGACCAACTTGTCCAACTCTTTGGCGTAGCGGCTGCGACTCTGACTGAGTTTTTGCGCCTGGGTCAGATAATTCTGTTTGCTGGCTTCCAATTGCTGCTCTATCTCTTCGAGCTTCTGCTCATCTGAGTCGAGGCTACCCAGTTCGGCCAACAACTGCTGATGGTGTTGATACAACTCTGAGGGCATCACCTGATGCTTGCGCGCCAATTGCATCGCCTTGGAAAGTCGCGCCTCCAGCATGGCAAAGTGTTCAGGGTCCAACTCGAGTTTGTCCAGATAGCGCTGCAGTTCGCTACTGCTTTCCTGCACCTGGATCAGGGCATCGTTGAGCATGCTGCCGACATTGGCCAGCTCAGAATCGACACCCTCCAGCTCGGCACTGATATGCACGGCCCGGTTCAGCAATGACTCTATGTTGGCCTCTTCGCCCTCACTGAGCAGCATCAGGGCCAACTGACAGGACTCGATCAGCGCCGTGCTGTTGGCCAGGCGCTTGTGCTCCTGCTCTATCTCGGCAAATTCATGCTCCCCGAGGGCAAAGTCGTTGAGTTCTTCCACCTGATAACTGAGCAACTGCTTGCGGGCAATTCTCTCCTGCTGCGACAGCACCAGTTGCCGCAGTTCCTGCTCGATTTGGCGATAACGCTGATAGGCACTGCTGACACCATCGAGCAACAGCTTATGATTGGCATAACTGTCCAGCAGGAAAAGTTGCTGCTCTGTCTTGAGCATGGCGTGATGGGCATGCTGGCCGTGGATCCCCACCAGCAAGGGCCCCAATGCCTTGAGCTGAGTCAGCGGCACAGGATTACCATTGATATAAGCGCGGGAGCGGCCATCACTGCCAATGGTGCGCCTGAGAATACATTCATCTTCGAGTTCGAGGTCATTATCTTCCAGCCAACGCTTGGCCAGAGGGACATCAGCCAGAGAGAAACGGGCACTGACTTCTGTCTTGCTGGCACCGGGACGCACACTGGCGGCATCGGCCCGGTTGCCGAGACAAAGCCCCAGGGCATCGATGGCAATGGATTTACCCGCCCCGGTCTCGCCGGTAATGCTGGTCATTCCCGGACGGAAGTCCAGCTCCAGAAAACGCACTATGGCAAAGTTATTGATGCTGAGTTGGCAAAGCATAATGAATTCCCAAAACACTGTATTGATAAACAGTATATACTGATTTTTTATACAGTAAATATCTGTCGATTAATTATTCCCTGTGTTCTTCCCTAAACAGCCCATGCCGCTATCAAAGGCAAACTGACAAAGGTGATCAGCGTGCCCAGTAGTATCCCCTGAGCACTGACCCCGGCCTTGGTGTCATAACGCTGCGCCAGTAAGTATACACTCGCTGCCGTAGGCAGGGCCGCAAGGATAACGCCCATCTGCAGATTGGTGCCGCTGATCCCCATGGCTTTCAATAACAGATAAGCCAGCAGAGGTTGCAGCAGTAGCTTGCAGGCGTTGATACCAAAAAGCTCGGCCAACTGCCAAGGCCCAGGTACACGGGTGGCGCCGCGAACCCGGGTCGCCTTGGCCAACACCATGCCGATGGCAAACAGGGCACAGGGGCTGGAGGTGGCGCCTATCTGGCTTATCATCATCTCTATCCCATCCGGCAGAGCCATACCGGATGCCGAGACGGCAACGCCCAGGGCGCTGCCGATAACAATCGGGTTTTTCGCCAGCGCTTCAACAATAATCAGCAAAGGATGGGCCTTATTTTCTGTATCTCTAGCGAGCTCCAGCGACACCAGGGCGATGGCAAACATCACCACAGACAACAGGCTGGCAATGGCCGCCGCGGCCAGCGCCAACTGGTTTCCCGGGTAGACTATCATCATCATGGGGATGCCAATAAAGGCGGTATTGCCAAAGGTGGCATTCAAAGCGCGAATTGCCCCTACCCCCTGGCCGGCCCTGAAACAGCCGGAAATCAGCAACACCAGAAGGTAGGTCAGCATCATTGCCAAGCTGAAACCGAAGATGAAATGCCACTGGAAGATCTCCTCGAAAGAGGTTCTTGCCAGCACTATCATCATAATGGCCGGAAAAGCTATGTAGTAAACATATTGATTGAGGGCGGCGTCCGTACCATCCGGCAGGATTTTGCTTTTCTGTACCAGTGAACCTGCGAGCATAATGCCAAACACAGAGATCAGCGGAGTAATGATTCCAGTCATACTTCTTCCATTTTGCTGACTTTGACTGTCGTACTCCCGCCGAGGATCTGCGAAAATGGCGGGGAATTCTGTATCTTGCCTGCCCTTATCAGTACAGCTAAGTTAAGTTCGGCAGAGATTGCCGACAAGTTACCACAGCCGTTTTCTGCCAGCCATTGCGCTATGGTCGTAGACATCGGCAGACAAGCGTTTTAAACATATCCTTGGCACATTGAGGAACAGCAATGAGTGACAATCAGGCTCCCGAACTGCAACTGCTCTACTTGTTTGTACATCTGGTCAATGCCGGTAGTTTCTCCCAGGCCGCCAAAGTACTGAATATGCCGGTGGCCACCGTCAGCCGCAAACTAGCCAAGCTGGAATCTGTGCTGGATAAACAACTGCTGATGCGCACCACCCGCAAACTGAGGTTGACCGAAGAGGGACTGGAGTTGTTCCAACGCTATCAGCAACTGATAGCCCAGTTTGATGCCCTGGCCAGCGGCACCTGCGCCGACAAGCCCGAAGGCACCTTGAGAATTGCCGCCCCCATCTCGATTATCTCTATGATATTCATCGAGACACTGAACGAATTTTGCGAGTGCTATCCGGATATCAAACTGCATATTGCCCAAAGTAACGAGGTGGTGGATCTCATCGATAAAGGCATAGATGTTGCCATAGTCGGCGGTACCCAGCCGGACTCCTCCTGGGTCTCCTGCTCTCTCGGGGTATTGGATTATCGCCTGGTGGCTTCCCCCGGGTATCTTCGAAAGGCGCCGGTATTCAATCATCCGCAGCAGCTCAGCCAGCACAAGGTTATCAAGGTCTGGCCTCTGTTCAACTGGTCGCTGCGCCATCCCGATGGCGACGCCTTCTATTATGACGGCCCGGCCAACCTGACCCTGACGGATCTCCACGGTGCCATCCGCGCAACTTTGAATGACGGCGGCATTCTTTACGGCCCAGAGCTATTTTGCAAACAGGAGTTGAAAGATGGCCGGCTACAGGTATTGCTGCCGGAGTGGAAAGGAGAAAAACGCCGTATCTCCCTGCTCTATCATCAACGCAGCCAGCAACCACTCAAGGTAAAACTCTTTATCGAGTTCATGCAACAGCGCGCCCCTGCACTGTTTTCCATGGACTGAAACGCAGACGCAAAAAAGCCCGCGATGCGGGCTTTTGTTCGAAGGGGTAAGTCTTACAGACGGATACCAGCCTTCTCCAGGTCTTTGGCAATCACACTTCTTGGCAGTGCAACATAACCGTCTTTCTCAACAACCTGCTGACCCTGCTTGGACAGGACATAGCGGACAAACTCGCGCTGCATGGGTGACAGCTCTTTGTTTGGATGCTTGTTGATGTAGACGTAGAGGTAGCGTGACAGTGGATAAGTACCGCTGGCAGCGTTCTCTGGCGTTGCAGCGATATAGTCGTCGCCCTTCTTCGACAGAGCCACGGCTTTAACACCGGCTGTCTTGTAACCTATGCCTGAGTAACCGATAGCGTTCAGCGACTGAGATACGGACTGAACCACTGAGGCGCTGCCTGGCTGCTCGTTCACATTGGCTTTGAAGTCACCCTTACACAGGGCTTTCTTCTTGAAGTAACCGTAAGTACCGGATACTGAGTTACGGCCATACAGCTGAATGTCCTTGGCAGACCAGCTTCCGTCCAGACCGGCATCACCCCAGCGAGTGATATCGCTGCCACCACACTTATGGGTAGAGGAGAAGATGGCATCAACCTGCTCTATGCTCAGCCCCTTGATTGGGTTGTCCTTGTGAACAAATACTGCCAGAGCATCAATGGCAACACGAATCGCAGTTGGCTTGTAACCAAAGTGCTTTTCAAACGCTTCCTCTTCGTTTGGCTTCATCTTGCGGCTCATAGGGCCGAACTGAGAAGTCCCTTCAGTCAGAGCTGGAGGCGCAGTTGAAGAACCGGCAGCCTGGATCTGGATGTTGACGTTAGGGTACATCTGTTTGAATTCTTCTGCCCACAGAGTCATCATGTTGGCCAGAGTGTCAGAACCGACAGAAGACAAGTTACCGGATACGCCACTTGTTTTCTCGTAGGTTGGCAGTGACTGATCGATAGCAGCCATAGATGCTGCTGAGAATACACCAGCGGCTGTAAGAGTCACCGCACCGACAAGCTGTTTCAATTTCATTATTTGCTCCAGTGTTTACCGAAATTGGTTTCTAAAACGCAGCCAGTATCAATTGCCACAATGACAAGTCTATGACTTTAAAATGACAGTTGCATGACAGCCCAAAATAAATTCGAAACCAATAAGGGATTGAAATTAGCCGGTAGCACAGTTTCAATAGTTTCGACATAAAGGGCCTTCGACTAAAGGTACTGTTTAAGCCGCTCACTTTTTGTGGCGAAGAGTTTGTATAATCAAAATCTGAAGCTTACTGCCGGTGACACAAGCACCAAAGTAATTCCCCTTCGCACCAGATAACAAAAAGGAGCCAGCGGCTCCTTAATAACATTCGTCCATTCTAGCGCTTCAAGAATCTTGCTGCTCCAGCAGATGCTGCGGGATCACAAAGCTGAAAGTACTGCCCTTACCCAGCTCACTGGCCACCTTAAGTTCGCTGTGGTGATGACTGAGGGCGTGTTTCACTATCGCCAACCCCAAACCACTGCCACCAGTTTGCCGCGAGCGTGCACTGTCGACCCGATAGAAGCGTTCGGTCAGACGACTGATATGCTGCGGTGCAATCCCTTCACCACTGTCTTTAACACTGAACATGGCGCCGGTTGCCACCCGTTGCCAGCGCACCTCAATACTGCCGCCCGGCTCTGTGTAACGTATGGCGTTAGACAATAGATTGGAGCAGGCACTGCGCAGCTGCAACTCATTGCCATGGGTATTGAGCCCTGGTTCGGCATAGAAGCTCAGTTGGTAGCGGCCACGGGAGAGCGCTTCGCCCTCCTCTTTTAAGGTGGTCATCAACTGCTGCATATCCACTGTGTGTTCCAGGTTGATATCGGCGGCATCTTCAATCCGCGACAACGCCAACAGCTGCTCTACCATGGATTGCATCCGGCCGGTCTGCTGTTGCATCAACTCCAGCGCCTTGACATTGGGGGAATCAGGTTCGGCCATGCTCTGCATCATCTCAAGGTATCCCTGCAGCACAGTGAGCGGCGTCTTCAGCTCATGGGAGACGTTGGCAACAAACTCTTTACGCATTCCCTCGAGTTGCCTAACCCGGGTGATATCCCGAGCAATCAGCAACAGCTGCCTGTCGCCGTAAGCCATCAAACGCACTTCCAGCAAACGTCTATCCGAAACCGGGGACGGCAGCTCCAGCGGCTCCTTGTAATGGCCCTTTTTCAAATAGGTCGAAAAGTCGGGATGCCGGATAAGGTTATCTATTCGCTGACCATTATCCTGCGGCCAGACAAAGCCGAGCAGCAACTGCGCCAACTTGTTACACCAGAGGATATTGTGCTCTGAATCAAGTACCACAGCCGCATCAGGAAGCGCTTCAGCCCCCTGACGAAACCGTCCCAATAAGCCGGCCAACTGACTCACCCGCTTGCGGTTTTTCCCCTGCAGGCGATAGATGCCATTGAACACCCCTTCCCAGCTGCCGCTGCCCTGAGGCGGCGTTAAGCGGCGATCGCGCCACAACCAGTAATTGAGCCGAATAAGCTGGCGATAATGCCAACCCAATAATAGAAAAGCTCCCAGACACAGTACCAAGAGCAACTGACCAAGCAGCAACCCAAGAAGCAGACAAGCCGCCAGGTACAGCATCAGACGGGAAAACAGCCGATAACCCGAATAGGAATCAAACATAGAAAATGCCCAGGCAAAAGGCCGATGGTTGCACAAGATAACGCAAAATCCGGCCCGTGCCCATTGTTACCCCGCTAGATACGGGTAGAGAAGCGGTAACCTGCGCCGCGAACCGTTTGGATCAGTTTATCGTGCCCGGACAGCTCCACAGCTTTCCTTAAGCGACGAATATGCACATCCACGGTTCTGTCTTCGACATAGACATTGGTGCCCCAAACATTGTCCAGCAGCTGCTCACGGCTGTAGACCCGTTCCGGGTGAGTCATAAAAAAGTGCAGCAAACGAAACTCGGTCGGCCCCATCTCCAGCACGGAATCTCCCACAGTGACCCTGTGGCTGACAGGATCCAGGGTCAGGCCCTGCACATCTATGGTTTCTTCCAGGCGGGTTGGCGCGGCGCGTCTGAGAACCGCCTTGATGCGAGCCACAAGCTCCTTGGGGGAAAACGGCTTGGTAATATAGTCATCGGCGCCCACTTCCAGGCCTTTGACCTTGTCCTCTTCCTCACCGCGGGCGGTGAGCATGATAATGGGGATCTGGCGGGTAAACTCATCTTGCTTCAATCGCTTGGCAAACTGGATACCGCTACCACCCGGAAACATCCAGTCCAGCAGAATAAGATCCGGATAAGGTTCCTTGAGCAGTGCTAGCGCAGAGTCAAAGTCCTCGGCGGCACTGGTGGTGTACCCGTGTTGTTCCATAACAAAAGTCAGCATCTCACGGATAGCCAACTCATCTTCTACTATTAAAATCCTTGCAGTCATAACGGTTTCTGTCAGTGAATTTCCACGTGGCCATTATTGGACAGTTTTATTACAAAATTATGAAAAAGACTCGTTTAAGCCCTATTAACGCCACCATTTTGTCATAATTTTCCGGATTAAACACTTGAAACCCTGATAAAAATATCTTTAAAACCTCGCCATTAGCCGCTATCGACAACAATCCTAATGCGTGTAAATCCATAACAAAAACATATACCAAACAATATCTTACCTGGAAATAAATCCCACATTTCCCAAAAGATAATAATCAAGTTGAACCAGGCTCGGAACATATGACACAGACCAAGGCGCTGACACATATTCTGCCGATGCTTAAAGTGATCGCATGTCCGGTCCAACTTGCCGGTCTGAAATCAAGTCAAATAGTGTGATTACCGGCGATTTTTGGCGATAAACAACCACAGGAGTTCAATGAAGCGCCACCAGGTTAATACCTGATACCAGCCCGAAAACGAAAAGCAACTCATGGCCTTCGAGTACGAACCTGAGGCTGGCGACGCCATGCTAACGAGTTTTGTTTGCCAAGACGCTGGATGAGGCTGGGAAGCAACGAAGCTGAATGACAAAAAATCCGATGACATATGAGCATCGGATTTTTATCTTTTGCATGAACCCCTTCAAGTCGCCAGATACATCTGTTCGGGATTAGATTCCTTGGGCGCTATTGCAATCTTATCTAGGCCTTGAACAAAGCCTCTACCGACAATCCCTGAGAAGAGAGTATGTCGCGCAGGCGTTTCAATGCCTCCACCTGAATTTGCCGCACTCTTTCACGGGTCAGGCCAATTTCCGAGCCCACATCTTCCAGAGTGGAAGGCTCATATCCCAGCAGGCCAAAGCGTCTGGCAAGCACTTCTCTTTGCTTGGTATTAAGCTCATTGAGCCACTTAACCACTGAGTTGGAAATGTCTTCTTCCTGCACCTGGGCATCCGGCGTCATCTCATCATCGTCTGCCAACACATCGAGCAGAGCCTTGTCGTTGTCACCGCCTATCGGGGTATCGACCGAGGTGATCCTCTCATTCAGCTTCAGCATCTTGCTGACATCACTGCTCGGCAGTTCCAGCTTTTCGGCTATCTCTTCGGCTGTGGGTTCGTGATCCAGCTTATGGGCCAACTCCCGGGCTGTACGCAGATACACATTGAGCTCTTTCACCACATGAATAGGCAGACGTATGGTGCGGGTCTGATTCATTATGGCTCGCTCTATGGTCTGGCGGATCCACCAGGTGGCATAAGTGGAGAAACGGAAGCCGCGCTCGGGGTCAAACTTCTCTACGGCACGGATCAGACCAAGATTGCCTTCTTCAATCAGATCCAAGAGTGCCAAGCCACGGTTGTTGTAACGACGGGCTATTTTGACCACGAGGCGTAAATTACTTTCGATCATGCGGTTGCGTGATTTTTCACAACCTTTGAGGGCCTTGCGCGAGAAAAAAACTTCTTCTTCTGCACTCAGCAAAGGGGAAAATCCGATTTCACTCAGATAAAGTTGGGTCGCGTCTAAGTTTTTTTGCAGGTCATCCTGAACCATTTCGGCCAGAGCTTCTTCCTTCTTCGACGCCACTTCCGTGTCGTTTACGGATAAATCTACAAGCTCTTCCACGGGTGCGCTAGCATTTTTGCGGCTCATAATATTCTCTCCCAAACCTTAACAAACTAATTTACATCGTTTTTTATCCTCCATATGCCAATTTTGGCTCCCAAACAATCAGCGTTTGGGTAAATAATTGAGTGGATTGACAGACTGACCATGGTAGCGGATCTCAAAGTGCAGCATGACCTGGTTGGTGCCTGTGCTTCCCATCTTCGCAACCGTCTGCCCGGCAGACACATGCTGCTTTTCCTTGACCAAGATCTTATCGGCGTGGGCGTAAGCGCTGAGATAGTCATCACTATGTTTGATAATGACGAGGTTTCCATAACCCCGCAAAGCATTACCCGCATAGACCACCCGACCATCGGCAGTGGCTTTAATAATATCGCCTCGGTTACCGGCTATCTTGATTCCTTTATTTCCCTGCTCTTTGGCAGAGAAAGCGCCAATCACCCGGCCATTGACCGGCCATATCCAGCGACTGACTTTGTCCGGCAGAGTCGAACTCGGCTTGTGGACAACATGGTTAACATTCTGTTTACCATTGGATACAGGGTAAGCAGACTTTGGTTTGGGATCAAGTGTTTTTTTCGGCTTATTTTGCTTAGCTTGAGCAACGGCCTGTTTCTGCTTAACCGTTTGTTTTTTATATACCTTATCTTTTGGTTTTTGAGATTGAGGTTTGGAGTTTTTACTCGAGTTCAGCCGTGATGAGTGCTTAACATTTTTTTTACTTTCAAGAATAAGTACCTGTCCAGGGTAGATGGTATAAGACTTATCTAGCTGATTTAACTTGGCTATTTGCGCATAGTCTTTACCGGCTCCCCAGGCAATGGAATAAAGGGTATCGCCTTTTCTCACCTTGTAAGTATCAGATTGGATTGAGCCTCTTTCTATTGCCGGCCGTTTTACACCATAAATAGATTCGACCGGAGCCGGCCTGTGAGCCTGAAAACTACATCCAGAAACCAGAGTGACCAACAGCACTGAGCCAAGACGCCAAAACAATGACGTCTTTCGTTGCAATAACTGGCTGAAATGCAATGGATTCAAGAATACTCCTGCACGCTGTAATAAGTATCAGGCTAAGCCGCCACTGATTAAAGGCACAAATTTCACCGCCTCGATCACCTGAGAAATAAACTGTCCCTTTTCCCGACGGATCTTCAACAACTGCTGACTCTCATCACCGACAGGGATCACCAATACTCCCCCCTCAGCCAACTGTTCCAGCAAGGCGGCAGGGATATCAGAGGCCGCCGCAGTCACCATGATGGCATCGAAGGGTGCCCTGTTGGGCCAGCCTTGCCAACCATCACCGTATTTGAAATGGACATTATGTAGATCCAGGCGTTTGAGACGTTGACGAGCTTGGATTTGCAGGCTTTTGATCCGCTCAACGGTGAAAAGTTCAGGCACCAACTGCGCCAATACCGCCGCCTGATACCCTGAGCCGGTACCAATTTCCAACACCTTGGCAGGATTATGCTCCAACAATAACTCAGTCATTCTCGCCACAATATAAGGCTGGGATATGGTCTGGCCTGAGCCTATAGGGAGAGCAGTGTTTTCATAAGCCTTATGCGCCAATGCGCCATCAAGAAACAACTCTCTGGGGGTTTTGGCCACCACCTGCAACAGACCCGGATGACGGATCCCTGCTTCCTGCAGTTTTTTGGTTAAATTCAATGCCGATGTGGAGGCTACCCGGGTCATAGTTTTTCTATCCAGTGTTGCAATTGAGACAGCTGCCGATAGGCGGTTAAATCTACAGTTAATGGGGTGATGGACACATATCCCTGAGACACAGCATAAAAGTCGGTATCTTCACCCACATCCAGTTCAATCCCGGGTGGCCCCAACCAAAATACCTCACGGCCGTGAGGATCTCTGGCTCTGACCATACCCTCAGCCTTATGACGGGCGCCGAGCCGAGTAACCCGTATCCCCTTGATTTCATCGAGAGGCAGATCCGGCACATTGATATTGAGGATCTGATCAGAGGCAATAGGATGCTTCTTAAGCCCCATGATGATCTTCACCGCATAGGCCGCCGCAGTGTCATAATGCGTAAACTCACGTCCCACAAGGGATACGGCCACAGCCGGTAACCCCAGAAAACGCCCTTCCATCGCTGCTGCCACTGTGCCTGAATAGAGGGTATCGTCTCCCATATTGGCACCGGCATTGATCCCCGAGACCACCATGTCGGGTTCGCCTTCATAGAGTTCGCGAATCGCCAGATGAACACAATCGGTTGGTGTACCGTTTACCGAGATGTAGCCATTGTCTAACTTATTAATCCTTAAGGGGTTCGTCAAGGTTAAAGAGTTACTGGCTCCAGAGCAGTTGCGATCCGGTGCCACAGTGAGCACTTCGGCAACGGCTGACAAGGCTTCCGATAGGGCGCGGATCCCTGGTGCCGTTACCCCATCATCGTTGCTGACCAAGATTTTCATGCGGGATTTCCTTCCTGAGCCGCCTGGCGCTCACGCCACAAACGTTCGGTCACATCATCATAATCGAGCAGTTCCCGCAGTACTGAAGTTGCAAAGCTGCCGGCTGGAAGGCTGAACTCCAGCTCCAAAGTGTCCGGCTCGATAAACTGGTACTTCATCCCTTCGGGACGCAGCAACAGTGGTCGCCTTTCCTGCTCGAGCCCAGCTTTTTCCAGGCCTTCACAATCGGCGCGGTATTCGGCCAGCACCTGAGTCTCAAAGGCTAACGCATCGGCACTGCTAAGTGGCTGGCCCCTACCCCACATGGGCGCCGACAGCAAAATATCTTTCTCTGCCAGCCTTTGTTGCAATACCTCATCCCAGCGCTCGGCAACAAAGAAACTGCGGCTGCCGGCCAGCATGACACAGTCACCATCCAGACACTCAAGCCCATGGGTCGCCAGGCGCTGAGAGACCAGTTGATTAAACAATAATGAGCGCAGCGCCGACAGGTAGATAGAGCGCTTGTTTCTGTCTTTCACCTTGCGCCCCTGCAGCATCTGCCGCGCCATTTCTATGTTACGGCCGTTGTGACCAAAGCGCTGTTCACCGAAATAGTTGGGTACGCCGCTCCCGGCAATCGACTCCAGCCGCTGCAATACATCTTCCGGCTGGGTTATCTGGCGCAGAACCAGCTTGAAACGGTTCCCGGAAAGCGCGCCAATGCGCAGCTTCTTGTTATGACGCGCCGCACTCAATACCGTGATCGACTCACTGTTGAGGCTCAACCAATCCGGTGTTTCCTTACCCGGAATTCGTACGCCGAACCACTGCTCTGTGATGGCATTCTTGTCCTTCTGACCGGCAAAGGTCACCTCTTTGGGATGCACCTTGGCCAATTTGGCCAGCATCTCAGCCACCTGAACCGTATTCAGGCCATCTTTACGAATATGCAGCAGATGGTGCTCACCCTCGCCCGAGGGTAGAAAAGGCAGTATTTCCTGCACCTGAAAATCGCTGTTGCTGGTGCGCATATCGCCTTTGGAGAGAGGCTTGCCATAGAGAAAGTGTAATGAATTCATCTTATTTGAAATCTTTTCCTGTAAATGAGTCGGTATTACATACCGAACATCAGCACCACGGCTTCTACCGCAATGCCTTCACCGCGGCCGGTAAAGCCGAGTTTTTCTGTCGTGGTCGCCTTGACGTTGATGGAATCGAGATCTGTGTGCAGATCTTCAGCCAACATCTGCCGAATGGCTTCAATATGCGGCGCCATCTTGGGCGCCTGGGCAATAATGGTCACATCCAGGTTGCCGAGACGAAAGCCTTTGTCCAGTGCCAGGCGATAACAATGACGCAGCAGCACCCGGCTGTCGGCTCCCTTGAATTCGGCATCTGAATCGGGGAAGTGTTTACCTATGTCACCAAGTGCCATGGCGCCGAGTATCGCATCTGAAATCGCGTGCAATACCACATCACCATCCGAGTGCGCCAACAAGCCTGTGTGGTGCGGCACTTCCACCCCTCCCAGGATCAAGGGCGGCTCACCACCAAATTTATGTACATCAAAACCGTGTCCAATACGTATATTCATTGCTTGTTCCTGTATTCAGTTGCCCCGCTGATGCGCCAGATAAAGCGCTGCCAGCGGCAAGTCGTCCGGATGGGTTACCTTGATATTGTCACTGCGGCCGCTGATAAGCGCCGGGTGTATTCCGCGCCACTCCATCGCCGAGGCTTCGTCTGTCACCAGCACACCGGCGGCCAACGCCGCTTTCAGCGCCTCGGTCAAAGTAAGCAGTGGAAACAGCTGCGGCGTTAGCGCATGCCAGAGTGCTTCTCTGGCAACCGTTTCACTGATGCAGCCATCGACGCCACTGCGTTTCATGGTGTCGCGCACCGGTGCTGCCAGTATCGCCCCTTGTGGATATTGTTTCCGTGAAGCAAGCAGCTTATCAATATCGCCATGGGTAAGGCAGGGTCTGGCAGCGTCGTGTACCAAAGCCCAGGTATTAGCGGGCAATTGCTTGTCGGCTACCAGGCTCTCAAGCGCCGCCAACACAGAATCGGCCCGCTCTTTACCGCCAGTGACAGTCTCCAACTTGGGATGACTGGCCACCGTCAGTTTGCCAAAAAAGCTATCTTCTGGGTTCAGCGCTACTATCACCTTTGAGATGCCATTGTGGCTCAGCAAACCCTTGAGGGTTTGCTCCAAAATACAGGAGCCGGCAAGCGGCAGATACTGCTTGGGACAATCAGCGCCCATGCGACTGCCTATCCCCGCCGCAGGCACTATGGCAATCACTTGTTCATCACTGAGGAGCCCGGCCGCTATGGCTCGGGAAGAAATAGCTTCGCTCATGGATATCCGTTATGTTGAAATTAGGCCGTTATTGATTGGCCAAAGACATGGAACGCTGCTCACCACCAACAACCCGATAAAAGGTTTCACCCTTCTTGATTAACCCCAGCTCATTGCGGGCACGCTCTTCCAGGGCTTCGGTACCGCTGCGTAGATCGCGGATCTCCTCTTTCAGTACCTGGTTACGTTCTTCGAGCCTGGCATTGCTGTCATTTTGAGCCGCTATCTGCTGTTCAAGATGGAAGTACTCCGGCAGACTGTTTTCTCCCAGCCAAAGACGATATTGCAGTAGCCCCAGCAGCAAGACGATGACAAAAAGCAGTCGTTTCATGGTGATAAATTCAGCTCATGTCCTAAAAATACGATTAGTGTTGATAGTACAACAAAAAAGGCCACCAAGTGGCGGCCTTTTGAAACTGGGGGCGAAAATTACGCCTGACCTTTGATCTCACTCAGGCCGTGGTAGGCTGCCTTGGCGCCCAGTTGCTCTTCAATACGCAGCAACTGGTTGTACTTGGCAACACGGTCAGAGCGGCACAGAGAACCTGTCTTGATCTGGCCGGCTGCGGTACCTACTGCCAAGTCGGCAATGGTCGCATCTTCAGTTTCACCTGAGCGGTGAGAGATAACGGCAGTGTAACCGGCTTCTTTGGCCATGCGGATAGCGGCCAGAGTCTCGGTCAGAGAACCTATCTGGTTGAACTTGATCAGAATCGAGTTGGCAACGCCCTGCTCAATACCACGAGACAGGATCTTGGTGTTGGTCACGAACAAATCATCACCCACCAGTTGGATCTTGTCGCCGAGGATCTTGGTCTGGTAAGCCCATCCGTCCCAATCAGACTCATCCAGGCCATCTTCGATAGAAACGATAGGATACTGCTCGGTCAATGACTTGAGGAAGTCAGAGAAACCGTTGGAATCGAATACCTTGCCTTCACCGGCCAGGTCATACTTACCGTCTTTGTAGAACTCGGAAGCGGCACAATCCAGCGCCAGAGTCACATCTGTGCCCAATTTGTAGCCAGCAGCTTCAACGGCTTCTTTGATAACCGCCAGGGCATCGGCGTTGGATGACAGGTTAGGCGCAAAACCACCTTCGTCGCCCACGGCAGTGTTCAGGCCCTTGGACTGGAGCACTTTCTTCAGGTTGTGGAAGATTTCAGCGCCCATACGCAGGGCTTCGCGGAAGCTCTTGGCACCGACTGGCTGTACCATGAATTCCTGAATGTCGACGTTGTTGTCGGCATGCTCACCACCGTTCAAGATGTTCATCATAGGAACCGGCATGCTGTACTGACCAGGAGTCCCGTTCAGTTCGGCGATGTGAGCGTAAAGTGGCATACCTTTGAATGCAGCTGCGGCCTTGGCAGCAGCCAAAGACACCGCCAGAATGGCGTTAGCGCCCAGCTTGTCTTTGTTTTCGGTGCCGTCCAGCGCAATCATAATGCCATCCAGCTCGGCTTGAGCCGTGGCATCTTTACCCAGCAGGGCTTCACGGATAGGACCGTTGACATTGTCAACAGCCTTGAGCACGCCTTTACCCAGATAGCGGGCCTTGTCGCCATCACGCAGTTCCAGCGCTTCACGGCTACCGGTAGAAGCACCTGATGGAGCTGCAGCCATACCGATGAAACCACCTTCCAGATGCACTTCAGCTTCTACTGTGGGGTTACCGCGAGAATCCATGATTTCGCGTCCAATGACGTTAATGATCTTAGCCATAATGTCCTCGATTAAAAGTTAAAGAAAAAACCCATACCCATCTGAGCGTTCAGCGTCTCTCATATGGGTATTGGACTTTCACTTCACACTTCCCGGCTCGGCCGGGATGAAAAAGCCGGACTGCCATAGCAGTCCGGCTCTAATAGTTTAACCCAGATTACGCTTTTGGTAAGTACTGGCGGCGGCGACAAAACCTTCAAACAGAGGATGACCATCGCGAGGTGTGGAGGTGAATTCCGGATGGAACTGACCGGCAACAAACCAAGGGTGCGCCGGTATTTCGATCATCTCCACCAGCTTGCGATCCGAAGACAAGCCACTGAACACCAGGCCGGCTTTTTCCAGACGCTCACGGAAGGCGTTGTTCACTTCGTAACGATGGCGGTGACGCTCGATACAGGTGTTGCTCTTATAAGCCGCAGCGGCCTTGGTGCCTTCAATCAGATGGCACAGCTGAGCGCCAAGACGCATAGTACCGCCAAGATCTGAGGCCTCGTCACGCTGCTCCAAATTGCCTTCTTCATCCACCCATTCAGTGATCAGGCCCACAACAGGGAAAGGGGTTTCCTTGTTGAACTCGGTAGAGTGGGCACCTTCCATACCGGCGACATGGCGAGCGAATTCAATCAGGGCAACCTGCATACCCAGACAGATACCAAAGTATGGCAGTTGGTTTTCACGGGCATATTGAGCGGCAAGGATCTTACCTTCAACACCACGCTCACCAAAGCCGCCGGGAACCAGAATGCCGTCCAGGCCTTCCAGCACTTCAACGCCTTTGACTTCAACCGTCTGGGAATCGATATACTTGATGTTCACCGAAACCCGGTTTTTGAGGCCGGCATGCTTGAGTGCTTCGTTGACTGACTTGTAGGCATCCGGCAGTTCGATGTACTTGCCGACCATACCTATGGTCACTTCATTGTTTGGATTGGCTTCCTGATAAACCACGTTTTCCCATTCGGACAGGTCGGCTTCAGGACAGCTCAGACCAAAGCGCTTGACGACCAGCTCATCCAGACCTTGTGAGCGCAGCAGCGCCGGGATCTTGTAGATAGAGTCCACGTCTTTAAGGGAGATAACCGCCCGCTCTTCAACGTTACAGAACAGGGAAATTTTGGCTCTCTCTGTAGCCGGGATGGCGCGGTCGCCACGGCAAACCAGGATATCCGGCGCAATACCGATAGAACGCAGCTCTTTTACCGAGTGCTGAGTCGGTTTGGTTTTCACTTCCTGAGCCGGGCCGATAAAAGGCACCAGAGTCAGATGCATAAACAGGCTGCGTTCGCGGCCCAATTCAACACCCAGCTGACGGATAGACTCGAGGAAAGGCAGAGATTCGATATCACCCACAGTACCACCGATTTCAACGATGGCGACATCATGGCCTTCACCGCCTTCGAGGACTTTTTCCTTGATGGCGTTGGTGATGTGCGGAATAACCTGAATGGTGGCACCCAGGTAGTCACCACGACGCTCCTTGCGCAGCACTTCCTCGTAGATACGACCCGTAGTGAAGTTGTTACGGCGGTTCATCTTGGTACGGATGAAACGCTCATAGTGGCCCAAGTCCAGATCTGTCTCTGCGCCGTCCTCAGTGACAAACACTTCCCCGTGTTGGGTTGGGCTCATGGTTCCCGGATCAACGTTGATGTAAGGATCCAGCTTCATGATGGTTACATTCAGGCCTCTGGCCTCTAAAATTGCCGCGAGCGATGCCGCTGCAATGCCTTTACCTAGTGATGAAACAACGCCACCAGTAACGAAGATATACCTTGTAGTCATGCTGAACCTGAGAAAAAAGAATGATAAATAGGTGCTCGAATGAAAGCACCAGGACGGGGCGACAGTATATCAAAGCGCCCGCCATTTACCAAACAGGAATGACGATAATTTTTACGCTCTGATCTCATTCGCGCATTTTTAATCCAGGCTTCGCCTGCTACTGGATTTCACCGCGCTCTTCACGCTTGACCTGATCCCAATAAGCATCCAGTGCCTGCAGATCATGTTCTGCAAACGGCTTGCCGCTGGCATTGGCTTTTTGCTCGACGGCGCGAAAACGCCGCTCAAACTTGTTGTTGGCCCCTCTGAGAGCCTGCTCGGGATCCACCCCCAAGTGGCGCGCCAGATTCACCGCAGCAAACAGCAAGTCGCCCACTTCATCCTCAACCCTGGCCTTATCCGGCGTGGCTTGACGCGCTTCGTGCAACACTTCTTCAATCTCTTCCTGTACCTTGTCGACTACAG
Organism: Shewanella sp. BJSY2023SW007; assembly: GCF_047314525.1. Taxonomy (NCBI): domain Bacteria; kingdom Pseudomonadati; phylum Pseudomonadota; class Gammaproteobacteria; order Alteromonadales; family Shewanellaceae; genus Shewanella; species Shewanella sp. BJSY2023SW007. Next base: position 26,825 of record NZ_JBKORL010000001.1, read on the forward strand.
GCTCAAGCTCGGGCCAATCAAACCCTACTCTGGCGACCCGCTTTTGAATCTTACCCGCCCGCGCCAACGCCGGCAGCGCCTTGGGAATATCATCCAGCACTGAGTGCAGTTCGCGCCCGGCGCGCTCTGCTGCTTTAATGCGCTCCCAGTTGTTCTTGGCATCCGGCGCCGAGTCAAAACTCAAGTCGGTATCGGCGGCAAACACATGGGGATGACGATTGATAAGCTTGTTACATATCCGCTCGAGCACAGTGGCGAAATCAAACCAGCCCTTTTCCTTGCCAAGCTGGCAATAGAACACCACCTGAAACAGCAGATCGCCAAGCTCAGAAGGTAACTCCTGCCAGTCGCGGCTTTCTATGGCGTCGGCTACTTCATAAGCTTCTTCCAGGGTGTAGGGCACTATGGAGTCAAAATCCTGTGCCCTGTCCCAGGGGCAACCCAGCTCAGGGTCCCTGAGCTTTGCCATAATCTCAAGCAATGCATTGATATCTGCCGCCACCGCCATTACTCCTTTGTTGCTAATACGCTTACCAATCCAACGACTCTTTGATAAGTCTTAAAAAACAGCAGGACGCAACCTATGCGTCCTGTTTTAAATACCGGTCGAATACCGAACTGGCCTCAGAGCCTGCGGGCTTCTATTACCCCGTCTATCTGGGTCAGCTTGGAGATAACCCGGGATAAACCGTCGAGGTTATAAAGCTCCATCTCAAGTTCAATGGCCGCCGTCTGGTTCTTGAGATCCGATGAGGAACTCATCGCCAGCACATTGGACTTTTCCGCCGCCAGCACAGAGGTGAGATCCCGCAGCAAACCGGTTCTGTCATTGGCCACCACTCGAATACGGATCTTGTAGCCGCCGGAGTAGTTTTCGCCCCAGACCACATCCACTACCCGCTCTGGATGGGCGCGCATCAGTTCCTTGACCTGCTCACAATCGGCTCTGTGCACCGAAATACCGCGCCCCTTGGTAATAAAACCGAAAATCTCATCACCGGGCACCGGCTGACAGCAGCGCGCCAGATGGCTCATCAGATTACCGACACCATTGACCTCAATCTGGCCGCGATTGGCGCCTATGGGTTTCTGCTGACCTTTCTTGACCAGCTCTTCCAGCGCTTCTTCGTCAGAAGGCTCCTGAGTTCTGAGTCGGCTCTGTACATGATTAACCACTTGGTTGAGGCGCACATCGCCGCCACCTATGGCCGCCAACAGGTCGTCCATGTTGGTCATGTTGAAGCGCTCAATTGCGCTGCCGACATCCTTGAGTGTCAGCCCCACCCGCGCCAGTTCGGCTTCCAGCATCTCGCGTCCGGCCACCAGGTTCTTGTCCCTGTCCTGCTGCTTGAACCAGTGTTGGATCTTGCTGCGGGCTCTGGAGGTCTTGATATAACCCAGGTTGGGGTTAAGCCAATCCCGCTTCGGATTGGGATGCTTGGAGGTGATGATCTCGATGCGCTCACCGGTTTCCACCTGGTAGGTGAACGGCACTATGCGGCCATCAACCTTGGCGCCAATACACTTGTGGCCCACCTGGGAGTGGATATAGTAGGCAAAGTCCAGCACGGTCGAGCCGGCTGGCAAGTCCACCACTTCTCCGGACGGGGTAAACACATAGACCCTGTCTTCGAAGACCTGGGAACGGATCTCCTCCACTAGGTTGCCGCTCTCAACCACATCTTCCTGCCACTGCAAAATCTTGCGCAGCCAGTTGATCTTCTCTTCGTAGCCACTCTGTTTGCCGGAGTGATTGCCCTCTTTATATTTCCAGTGAGCCGCCACCCCGAGCTCGGCATCTTCATGCATCTGCTGGGTACGAATTTGGATTTCGACTGTTTTGCCCTCCGGCCCCACCACCACAGTGTGAATCGACTGGTAGCCGTTAGGTTTGGGGTTGGCAATATAGTCGTCAAACTCTCTGGGAATATGGTGCCAAAGGGTATGCACTACACCGAGCGCGCCGTAGCAGTCCTGCAACCGGTCGGTGACGATTCGCACCGCACGCACGTCAAACAGCTCGTCAAATTTAAGCTGCTTGCCGCGCATCTTGCGCCAGATGGAGTAGATATGTTTGGGGCGGCCATAGACCTTGGCACGAATGCCTTCTTCATCCAGCCGCGTTTGCAACTGATTGACAAAGTTGTCGATAAAGACTTCACGGTCCAGGCGCTTGCCATCCAGCTGCTTGGCAATCTCTTTATAGGTCTCGGGATGCAGATAACGAAACGAGATATCCTCCAGCTCCCACTTGAGCTGACCTATACCCAAACGGTTAGCCAGCGGCGCGTAGATATCGGCAATTTCCCGGGCCAGTAAGACCCGGGTTTCTTCATCGTCATTTTTCACGGCCCTAAGCAAGCATACCCGCTCGGCCAGTTTGATCACCACGGCGCGTACATCTTCCACCATGGCCAGCAACATCTTGCGGATATTGTCGATTTGCGGCTCACTGCTGCGGCTGTCATTGCCCACCTTGAGTGCACCTATGGCATCCATGGTCTTGACGCTGTTGACCAAGGTAGCCAACTCGGGACCAAAGTCTTCAGTAAGCTTGGCTTCATCGACTATGCCCACCTCGAAAAACACAAATAAGATGGCGGCCTGCAGGGTTTCGATATCCATGTTGAGCGGCGCGAGGATCTCTATCATCTCCCGCGCCTTGGCCTGCAGCTCAGCTTTGGGACGCTTGCACTTACCCATAGGCAGTGCTTCCACCTTGGCTATCAGCTCCAACAAACGCCCGGCATCGGCGGAGTCGGCCACATAACGATTAACCCACTCATCCAGATTGAAATCAGGATCCTTAAAGTGTGCTTCGCGAACAGATACCATCTCACCTTCCTTTAGTGTCCGATTAACAGACTCAACAAGACTCCCTATCTTGAGCATACCCGATGGTATGTCAAACCCCCGTGAGTACCTTTATTGATAAAATTGACTCGATAGACAATAAAAGCATCAATTCCGCACAAACAATGCCATGGCTTCGGTGTGATGGGTCTGGGGGAACATGTCCAACACACTGAGGCGCTCCAGGCGATAGCCTTGCGCGAGCAATAACACGCTGTCCCGCGCCAAGCTCGCCGGATTGCAAGAAACATACACTACTCGCTCTGGCGCGATGTTTTTCAGGTAAGAAAGCGTCTCATAGGCCCCGGCACGGGCGGGATCCAGCAGCAGCTTATCCACCTTGCCAAGCCAGGGCTCGGCCGAAAGGTCGGCGCTAAGATCGGCGCAAAAGAACTGCACACCTTCAAGCCCGGCTTGTTTGGCATTTTGCCTGGCCTGCTCAACCATGGCGGGCACACCCTCGACACCTGTGACCCGGGCGCCGGTGGCCGCCAGCGGTAGGCTGAAGTTACCCATGCCGCAGAAGAGATCCAGTATGTGCTCGCCGACCTTGGGTTGCAGCCAATCTATGGCCTTGGCCACCATGGCACGGTTTACTTCACCATTAACCTGAATAAAATTCCCCGGATTAAACTTAAGCGTCAGCTCATCGCCATCGACGCCAGGCAAGCGGTAGCTTGGCTGATTGCCCGTGAGGTAATCACACTCGCCCTGATTGTCCTGCAGCACCAACTGCACTTCTTGCTGCCCGGCAAAGATCTTGAGCTTTTCCTTGTCTTTATTCACCAGTGGCCGGGTAATTCTCAGCACCACAAAACGACCGGCTTCGGTTTCAATCAGCTCCACATGACCAAGCTGAGCCACGCCCTGCAGGTGTGCCAGTTGCGCCGCCAACGGCTTTATCAGTTCCGACAACGAAACCGCCAATACAGGACATTCGCCAATGGCAACTACCTTGCTGCTGGACTTGGCCCTGAACCCCAGGGTGAATTCGCGACTTTGTTTGTCATACCAGGTCGCCAGTCTGGCCTTGCGTCTATAATGCCAAGGGGTGGAAGCCAACTCGCCGATCTCCGGCAGTTCAGATAGGCCCGAGAGCTTGGCAAACAACTCGGCCAAGGCCCGGCGCTTGTGCTGCCGCTGGCTCAAATCTGACAAGTGTTGCAGATCGCAGCCGCCGCAAAGCGCATAATCGGGGCATTGGGGTTCAACCCGCTCCGGCGATGTTTGGGTGATGCGGATGAGTTTGCCCCTGGCATAGTTCTTTTTTTGTTCGGTGAGCTGCACCTCGGCGCTTTCACCAGGCAATAAGCCGGGAATGAACACCACTTTGCCCTGATATTGACCGATCCCGGCACCCTGATGATCCAATCCGGAAGCCGTGAGTGACAGTTTTGCGGAGACTTTCTTGGATCTGTTTGGTTTTTCTCTAAAAAATTGTGCCATCTAGGCCCCTGAAACAATAAAAAACTGGCAAAGACGCCGGGATATCTGGCAGTCTATCTATAGCCGTAAAACAAACTATCTGGAATACCTATACCGCCCATGAACAGTGCGAATAACATGACCAAGTACAGCCTCAGATCCTGGGTGCTGGTATTGGCCCTGGCTCCTACCATTTTGGTCGGTATTCTTCTGGGCAGTTACTTTACCATAAATCGCTTTTATGAGCTTGAAGATACGCTCATAGAACAGGGCAGTAATATCATAGAGCCGCTGGCCATCGCCAGCGAGATAGGCCTGGCCGCCAACAACCGCGAAGCCACCAAACGCCTGCTCGCCGCGGCTCAGCTCAACAAGTCGACCTTGGTGAAATCCATCGCCATCTTCGATGCCGACAACCAGCTGTTTGTCACCTCCCATTATCACAAAGACTTTGAGATTATGCGCTACAAGGGCGCCATCTCGGATCTGGCCCGCACCGAATATGATCAGCTAGGCGACAGCCTGGTGCTCAGGGCACCGATTTTCGCTGCCGGTAGTCTGCTGGCGATAGACGATGCTCCCGGCTTCAATGAGAAACCCCTGGGCTATATCTCTTTGCTGCTCAACAAGGAAAAGGCGCTGCTGGAACAGCACAGAGCCGCGGTGGCGGCTTTTATCATAGTGCTTATCGGGGTGCAGCTGAATCTGCTATTCACCTTCCGCCTGGTAAAGAATGTCACTCAGCCTATCACCGACATGGTACGGGTGGTGGCCAAAATCCGTGAGGGCAAGCTGGATACCCGGCTGGAGGGCAATCTCATCGGTGAGCTGGATCTGCTCAAACGGGGGATTAACGCCATGGCGGGCTCCTTGTCGGAATACCATGATGAGATGCAGCAGAACATAGATCAGGCGACCTCGGATCTCAGGGAAACCCTGGAGCAGATTGAAATTCAGAACGTCGAACTGGACTTGGCCAAGAAACGGGCGCTGGAAGCCAGCCGGATAAAATCCGAATTCTTGGCCAACATGTCCCACGAGCTGAGAACGCCACTCAATGGCGTGATAGGTTTTGCCCGTCAACTATTGAAAACGCCGCTGCACGCCAGCCAGATGGAATATATTCGCACCATAGAACGCAGCGCCACCAATCTGCTGGGGATCATCAACGACATCCTCGACTTCTCCAAGCTGGAAGCCGGTAAAATGGTATTGGAAACCATGCCATTCGCCCTCAGGGAAACCCTGGATGATACCCTGATGCTGCTGTCCGGCTCCGCCCACGAGAAAGGGTTGGAACTTGTCGTGGATGTGGCCCCGGAAGTACCGGATGCCGTCAGCGGAGACGCCATGCGGGTGGGTCAGATCATCACCAATCTGGTGGGCAATGCCATCAAGTTTACCGATCAGGGCAGTGTGCTGCTGAAGGTGGATATCAGCAACATCAAAGAAGACAAATTGCTGTTGCACTGTGAGGTATCGGATACAGGTATCGGCATAGAGGAGAGTCAGCAGGAGTTGCTGTTCCAGGCATTCGGCCAGGCCGATTCATCCATCTCCCGCCGCTTTGGCGGTACAGGTCTTGGATTGGTGATAACCAAGCGCCTCATTAATCAGATGGGCGGCCAGATAGGCTTCAGTTCCAGAATGGGCAAAGGCTCTACCTTCTGGTTTACCCTGCCGCTGATGACCAGCCAATTCTCCATAGGTGAACCACTGCCACTGGAGCAACTCAGAGGCAAGACGGTATTACTGTTTGAACCCAGACCCTTAACCCGTTCTGTGCTCAACCGCCGCCTGCAACAATGGCAGATGCAGGTCAATAGTGTTCACACTGTGCCGCAGCTGGAAGCCGAGCTTGCTCAGAACAAGGCACATTTCGACTATGTACTGCTCGGCTGTCACGGCTTCGATGGTCCATCACAATTGCAGTCAGTACTTAAGAGCGCCAGACAAGTCACCGAGGCCCTTATCGCCCTATTTGACTGCCATGACCAGGAAGCGCTGGAGCGTTATATCCGTCCCGCGGTGGATCTGGTGTTGAGTATCCCCGCCAGCGAATACCTGATGGCACGCAATATGATTTATCTGCCGCAGGAGTCGGAACTCAAAACCGCCCGTCCCCAATTGGTAGAGCCGCAGCAGCGCCACAAACTCAATGTGCTGGCGGTGGATGATAACCCGGCCAACCTCAAGCTGATTGACACCCTGCTCGATGAACTGGTCACAGGAGTAACCACGGCCAGTAATGGCGAGCAGGCGGTCAACCTGGCCAAAAAACGCAGTTTTGATTTGATCTTTATGGATATTCAGATGCCGGGGACAGATGGTATTACCGCCACTCGCCTCATCCGTCAGGACTCGCTGAATCGTAATACACCGATAGTTGCGGTCACGGCCCATGCCATCAATGAGGAGCGCGAGCGGATCCTCAACAGTGGCATGGACGGCTATCTGCCCAAGCCAATCGATGAAGCGGCACTGAAAGGAGTGATCAGTCGCTGGATTACCCGGCCCAAGTTTACTCATTTTGATCAACATACCCTCAACTGGGAACTCTGTTTGACCCAGGCCAACCAGAAGCAGGATCTGGCACTGGATATGCTCAGAATGTTGATCGATTCCATGCCACAAACCAGAACCACCATACAGGAATCGCTGGAACAAAATGACATAGACGAAATGAAGGCCTGTGTCCACAAACTGCACGGTGCCTGTTGCTACTGCGGCGTACCGACGCTGCAAAAACTCTGTCAAACCGTGGAAGGCGGTCTCAAGCAAGGCAATAACATTACCGAGCTGGAGCCGGAAATACTGGAGTTACTTGATGAGCTAACTAAGGTAGAATCCGCGGCAAAACAAGTGATATCCCAACTTTCGATGGATTTAACCGATGACAACTAAACCTGGCTTCTTTAAACGCCTGAAGGCGCTGGAACTGCCGCAAAAGAAACTCTTTGCCGTGGCATTGTGCCAGCGTATGTACCCCAACTACCAACTGTTTTCCGAGGTGTGTGAATTCGGCGATCCCCAAGTACTGGATACTGTGCTCAACCTGCTGTGGCAGTCTTTATATGACCGCAAACTCAAGTTGAACCTTGAACTGCAGATGGCCAAATTGGAAGAAAACACCCCTGAACCAGCCCAATTCGACGCCTATGGAGTCTACCCGGCGATGGATGCGGCTGTGGCACTCAGTTCACTGCTTGGTGCGCTGGAAAGCAAGGTGGAAGACGACATCACCAATATCTCCAAGTTGTCATCCGGTACTGTCGCCAACTATATTGAAGCCATAGCCGATCCCGAATTGGATGGTGAGGCATTGGACGAGTTTGTCTTCAGCCACGAAGTAATGCAGGAAGAGCGCGAGTTGCAGGCGTCCTTGCTGGAAATTATCGAGGAAAACCCGCAGATAACTGCGGATTTTGTCAAAGCACTACGCAAAGAAATCGTCATGAACGGCGTGTCCAACATAGGAATAAGCGTTCAACAAGATGCGTAAGCTTGTTTATCGCGGTTATATCCTCAGCAATACCGATGGACTCACCGACAGCTGGACCCTGACCATAGGCCAGACCAGCCGCACCGGTTCTTTGTTCGAACTAAGAAGACAAATCAACTTCTTTGAAGAGTTGGGGATATTGCCACAGCCCAAAATGACTGACCAGCAAGTCAAAGGCAATTCATCGGCTCCACAAGGGAAGACAAGAAATAAACAGCTCTCCCCAAAGAAGCATTTCCGCAAAAGTATCAACCCACAAGGCCGGACGGGCAAATAGTCCGGCTTAGGGTTTAGGTGCTTTGAAGAATTGGCTCTCCAGGGCCTTGAATTTAATCAAATCATTCTTGTCTCCCTCCTGACTATCAATTACTCTGAAACCATATTGGCAATGGATAGCTTAGCTTCAGCCCAAAGGTCCAAACCCAGGAAGCGACATAAGTCTTAATGGAAAGCAACCGCTTTAGGCCGGGACGTGAAGACTTGATGGGATGACCTCAGGATCATCCACCAAGTAACAGGGAAGTTTGTCATCTCTCCCAGTTGCAATAAATCAACTCAACATACCGTCTGGTGGAATTCAAGATGCTTTAATCATCAGCATCATCCAACAGTCTCTATGTGAAAAGTTAACCAGAAGTTTTTCTACGGCCAGTATTGTTATACCTCTGCCATCTCATGGTATTAGCCAAAAACAATCACTTTTGGGAGACTCAACTTGACCATTAAAGCGCTGCTTTTTCTTATCTGCCTGTCGGCAGCGGGTATTGTCCATATAACAACGGCCAAAGCAGACCCTGTCGCCGCTCAAGCGCCAGGGGCTGAGCATGCACTGCAAAGGCTCAGTAGCAAAAGCCAACCCAAGACTCAGGTGATGGTGCTTGGCAGCCTGCACCTGAGCAATATCAAACAGCAATTGGACAGCCGCTCTCTATCCTCGATCCTTGAGCCACTCTCCCGTTACCAGCCTACGGCCATAGCGGTAGAGTCACTGCGGCCAGAGGATATTGCCACCATGATCAACGGCTCAGGCGAGTATCAAACTGTGTTGGATCATTTTGTAGGACAAAGATTTCTGGCGCTGGCGATAAAGGAGCAGCAGGAGTTGCAGCTCTCGGCGCAAAAGGCGCTTGAGAGTCTGGAGCCCTTATTGGATAAGGCCAGCCTTGAACCTGTGCAGCGAGCAAGACTCATCAAGTTAGCCGTTGCCGCCTATCACAAAGAGCTAGCCCTGCTGCACTGGCATTATTTGGACAAAACTGCAGCGAGCACAGCGATTTCCACCGAGTTACAGCACTACCTGGAGCAACTTGCCGCGAGCAATAACGAGAAAAACACCCTTGGCAACAACCTGGCCATGGCACTGAAGCTCAAGCGCATTTATCCGATAGATGATCATCTGGATAAAGATCTCTACCGCCCCATCGAAGCGCGACTGCTGGAGTCTTACAATCAGTCGCCTCATGCCGCCGCTTTGGCCAAAAGCGACTATATCAACAAGCCACAAAGGCTAAAGACTGAGGCGCTCGAGACAGGCAACTGGTTGCCGCTCTTTTCCTGGCTAAACAGCCAGGAGTACCAGACAGCCGTCATTAACCAGGAGTGGAGCCTGTTTATCGATAAAGATTTACCCCCGGATGCGGCGCTCTCCCGGGTTGCCCTTTGGGAGATACGCAATCTCAACATGAGCTCGCACATCATGCGCGTGGTGGCAGCTAACCCTGGAGGTCGAGTGCTGGTGATAGTCGGAGCCAGCCACAAGGTGTTTCTGGAGCAGTATTTGGCCAATATGTTAGGGGTTAAACTGATCCAGCCTCAGCAGTATTTTACTGCCCCCCAAAGTCCACATGACAACCGCTGAAGAGCCAATAGCTGGTTTTAGTTGTAAACAAGGAACCCCATGAAACAATTACATAGTGTCGCCTGGCTACATAAAAAAAACGCTGAAGTCTTGTGTGTCAAATCCAAGGGCAAAGATAAATTCTTTATTCCCGGCGGCAAACCTGAACCAGGTGAAACCCTTGAACAAGCCCTGACACGGGAACTGCAGGAAGAGCTCAGCATAGAACTGCAGCAAGACACCATTTGCCACAGGTTCAGCATCACGGATAAGGCCTTTGGCCTTGAGGACACTGAGCTGACCATGCACTGTTTCAGCGCGGGCTTTAGTGGCGACATCAATACCGCAGCCGAGATAGAAAGCCTGGACTGGATAGGCATAGCAGATATGGCAAAATGCGCACCGGCGGCCCAGCAGGCAATCGTAAAATTGCTTGGCAGCGACCATTGAATCGACGTTCGCCGGAGCACCTTTGTCCAACTTGGTCTATCCTGCAGCCAGATAACACAGAGTCAGGCTCGCACTCGCAAGCGAGCCAGGGAGAACACAGATGGACAAAAAATTGCAGCAAACTGACGGTAGCGTTTCTATCGACCACAAGATTGCCGCCCTGGGCGGCTGGCGCGCCGAGATGCTTGGCCATATCCGCGAACTTATCAAGGCGGCGATTCCCGAGGTAGTTGAAGAGTGCAAATGGGTAAAGCCAACCAACCCGTCCGGTGTACCTGTATGGTCAAGCCAAGGCATACTCTGTACCGGCGAGTCATACAAAGCCAAATTGAAACTGACATTTGCCAATGGCGCTTCGCTGGCGGATCCCCACCAGCTGTTTAATGCAGGTCTTGAGGGCAAACAGCGTAGAGCCATAGATATTACCCAGGGCCAACCCTTGGATGAAGCGGCTTTCAAGGCACTGATAAGCGCCGCTGCCGACTTCAACCACAACAAGGCCCTGAAACAATCAAAGCGGTAAGTAGGCTGCCAGAGCAGCAGCAAAGATGCACCAAGCTATAGATGTACAAATCTAAGGAAGGTCAATGAATAAACTGTTTATTCGCCGTTTGGCAATATTATGTTTGCCCTTAATTTCCCTCTGCCTGGCGCCTACGGCAATGGCCGAAGTAGATGAGCTTTTCAAGCAGTATCTGCAGGGCCATTATCAGTTGGTTGGCAAAGCCATTGACTCAGATGCCAGCTACACGGGCAAAATGAGCATTTATGAACAGGGCGGCGAACTTAAGGTGCATCGGGAGATAGAAGGTGTAAGCATTCAAGGGACCGCGACCATAGAGCCGGTGCTGAACGGCGATGCCAAGGTGCTTAGGATCCGCTTTCAGCAACAAGAGCGGGATATTGAAGCCAGCTGCCTGTGGCGCGGCGATTTGGATAACTATGCCCGCATCAGCTGTTACCTGTATCATCCGGGGGAAGACACAGAAAACCCAGGTCTGGAGGCACTGTTTCACTTGAGGCAGCACTGATGGGCAGAATAAACAAACCAGGCTTGCCATCAGGTATTCAACACCTTTAACTTATTCATTCTCTTTGGCAATCAAACAGGGAAGTCACTATGAATCGTAAACTCATCGCTTTAATCAGCAGCGCGTTAATGCTGGTTATTGGCACTACTGCGCAGGCCTGTACCCGCGCCGTCTATCACGGCGAAGACCAGTTGGTGATCACCGCCCGCTCCATGGACTGGCGCGACGAAATCCCGGCGAGTCTGTGGCTGTTTCCCCGCGGCATGCAGCGTCATGGGGCAGTCGGCGACAACTCAGTCACCTGGACCTCACGCTACGGCAGCCTGATCACCAGCGCCTTTGATATCTCAAGCACCGACGGCATGAATGAGAAGGGCCTGGTGGCCAATCTGCTCTGGCTGGCAGAGTCGAGTTATCCCGAATACCAGGGTAAACGAAAAGGCTTGTCGGTCGCCGCCTGGGTGCAATATGTACTGGATAACTTTGCCACAGTCGCCGAAACTGTCGATGCTTTGAGAGCCGAGCCTTTTGTGGTGGTTTCCGCCAATATTCCCGGCACCCAACGCTTTGCCACCCTGCATCTGTCGATTTCCGATGCCACAGGTGACAGCGCCATATTCGAGTACATAGACGGCAAGCTGGTAATCCATCACGACCCAAAGTACCGGGTCATGACCAACTCCCCCATCTTCGAGCAGCAACTGGCACTGAACCAGTATTGGCAGCAGATTGGCGGCTTCACCATGTTACCGGGAACCAACCGCGCCGCTGACAGGTTTGTCAGGGCCTCTTTCTATATGGATGCCATTCCCAAGACAGCCAATACCCGAGTAGCGGTTGCCGGCGCCTTCAGCGTCATTCGTAACGCCTCTGTGCCCTTCGGCATAGCTTCCGAGACTGAGCCGAATATCTCTTCAACCCGGTGGCGCTCGGTCTCGGATCATAAAAATCGGGTGTATTACTTTGAAACCGCCTTGACCCCCAACACCTTCTGGGTCGATATGAAGGGCATCAACTTTGACAAGCTGCAAAAGGTGAAAAAGCTGACCATTAACAACAGCAGCCTCTACTCAGGTAACGCACTACCGGACTTTGTCACGGCCAAGCCCTTTACGTTCGCCGGGCTTTAATCTCTAAACAGGCTGGGAGCCTAGGCTCCCGTCTACCTTGCCCAACCTGCTGTTAAATGCGCATACCAACTAAAGGACTCAAGCTGTTCAGCCCGGCTTAAGGCTGATAGCCGATACTGTGACTTCTAAGAACCTTTGCAGGAGTCCTGTGGATGAAGCAGTCCAACACCCTAGGCAAAAAGCATTTCCCCGCCAGAAAAGCAGCTCTCTGGATGTTTTCGGCGCTTGCCCTTGGCACTCTCTCCGGCTGCGGCTGGTTTGCCACAGATGAAAAGGCACAACTGGAGCAGCAGTGGCTCGCCAGGGATCAGCAATTACAACAAGCCATTGAGCAGATCCGCTCTCAAGGTCTGGATGCCATCAATCGCAGCGCCGAGGTCAGCTCAGTGACCGCCTGCGTCGCTGAAAAGCTCAGCCAGGATCCGCTTGGTGAACTGATCCAGGTCGATGGCGTATTGGCAGAGCCCGCCAGGGTCAGCGAGCTACTCGGCCAAATTCAACAGCTATTGGAGCAAGGCTTCAGCTTTGAAAACGCAGCCGCACTGCTGAATAAGGGCGCGGATCTCGCCGCCTATGTCAGCACACTTATCGAATCCCAGGGAATAGACAAGGCTTTGGCGGATGTCGAACAGCTACTGAAAAACGGCACTGATATTAAAGATCAGCAGCTCGGTGGCCACTTGCAAACCCTGCTGAACCAATGCCGCCAATCCCCTCCTAAAGGGAATGGATAGCGGCCGAACATCGTTCCGCTAAAAAAGGTGGCGACTATCCAGTTGCCACCACCTTAAGCAAAGCTCAATAACTGTTGCTATCTTGCCGCCGCTCTCCCCAGTCCTTGCCCGGTTAGGTTTTAATATCCATCACTGCAACCTCTCCAAATAAAAGGCCAGTGGCAGTTCCCCGACCAGGGACCAAAACCTCATTGCAGTTTATTTTACTGTTAATCCAATAAAAACCAGATGATTACGCCATAGCATTAAATCTTGGCTGTGATAGAGTCTCTTTGAACAAGGATCCGAGTCTGAATGTAATGGAGGCCATATGAGCACAGCAGTTCCACGTACCGTCACTTCTCCCAAAAAGTTCATTATTGGCAAAGGCTTATTGTCGCAAATGCACGAATATGTGCATGACTTCGGCGACAATGCTTTTATTATCGCCGATGAGTTTATTCTCAGCAGGCTTGAGGACGAAGCCCTGACGGGGCTTGAGCAAAACGGCATCAACAACCAACTGGAAAAATTCAACTACGAGTGCAGCGAAGTCGAGATCCAGCGTCTTGTCGCCCTGGCTGAGCAGGCTCATGCCAACGTAATTGTCGGTGTCGGCGGCGGTAAGACACTGGATGTCGCCAAGGCCGTTGCCTTCCACCTTAAGCACCCTGTCGTTCTCTACCCCACCATAGCGTCAACCGATGCTCCCTGTACGGCTTTATCAGTGATTTATACCGAAGCGGGTGAGTTTGAACGCTATCTGTTCCTGCCACAAAATCCGGATGCCGTGATTGCCGACACCAGCATAATCGCTGCCGCGCCGGCGCGTTTCTTCGCTGCAGGTATAGGCGATGCCCTGGCCACCTACTTTGAAGCCAGGGCCTGTTATCAAGCCGACGGTGTCAACCTGGTGCTGAAAAAGCCTTCGCGTACCGGCCTTGGTCTGGCACAACTGTGCTATCAATTGCTCAGTGAAAATGTGGCCGCCGCCATGGATGCGGTAAACAATAAGATAGTCACCCCGGCGCTGGAGCAAACCATAGAAGCAACCATCTATTTAAGCGGTGTTGGTGCCGAAGCCGGTGGCCTGGCGGCAGCGCACGCAGTCAATAACGGCATGTCGGCAGTTGCCGAATTACATAACGCCCAGCACGGCGAAAAGGTGGTCTTTGGCCTCTTGACCCAACTGGTGCTGGAAAACGCCCCACAGAGCGAAATCGACAATGTTGTCCGCATCATTAAAACCGCGGGTTTGCCGCTGACTCTGGCAGATATGGGGCTGAAACAATTCCGTGAGGAGGAGTGGCGTAAAGTTGCCGAAATCGCCTGCGCCGAAGGCGATACCATGGGCAATATGCCTATGGCGGTCAGTGCCGATGATGTCTATCAGGCAATGATCGCAGCCAATGCCATGGCCGAACGCTATAGCCACCAGAACTGACAAGATACAAAGGATGCAACCTCTCTCCCGAAAGCGAGGGGTTGCATCTTCCCTTGCGCAAGATCAAAACGATAAGTTGCATTTTTGTTGGTCAATGCTGTTTTTAAGTTTTTTAAAAACAAAGAATTAACAAAAAAGGATTAAAAATCACCGACCGGTAGACATCAGGCGACTGATGCGATCAAGATCACACAAATGTCGCCATTTAAAGCGTAGAAAGGTTTGAGCTTTTTCTTGCCACTCGCCTCTGAGGGGCAAAACCCACGATAACTTCAAACATTTTCACCCGATGCCAGGAGTTGGCATCAATACCCTATTACTTGCAACGCTGGGAGGAACACATGGCATATGCAACGATCAATCCCTTCACGGGAGAGCTCATCAAAGAATTTCCCAATGCCACTGATGCCGAAGTCACAGAGGCAATTGAATCGGCCCACCAGGCCTTTTTGAGTTGGCGCAATACCTCTTTTGCCAACAAGGCTGAAATACTCAATCGGGCTGCAGCCCTGCTCAGAGACAGCAAGCGCCGCTATGCAGAGCTGCTGACCCTGGAGATGGGTAAAGTCATTGGAGAGGCCGAGGCCGAAGTAGAACTGTCGGCGCAGATCCTCGAATACTATGCCGAGCATGCCGAGAGACTGCTGGCACCGCAGAAACTGCCTGTGGCCGATCCCGCCGAAGGGGAAGCGCTGCTGGTCAATGAACCTCTTGGGGTCTTGCTGGCCATTGAACCCTGGAACTTCCCCTATTACCAGATAGCCAGGATCTTGGCTCCGCAACTTTCTGCCGGCAACACCCTGCTGCTGAAACACGCTTCCAATGTGCCTCAGTGCGCCGCCGCTTTTGAGAGCCTGATGCGGGATGCCGGACTGCCACAGGGCGCCTTCCAGAACCTGTATGCTACCCGGGATCAAGTCGAGCAGATCATCAACTCACCCAAGGTACATGGCGTGGCTCTGACCGGCTCTGAAGGTGCAGGCGCCGTTATTGCCTCTCAGGCCGGTAAGGCGCTGAAAAAATCCACTCTGGAGCTGGGCGGCTCTGACGCCTTTATCGTGCTGGAAGATGCCGAGCTTGAGAAAACCATAGATTGGGCGGTATTCGGCCGTCACTGGAATGCCGGTCAGGTATGTGTTTCATCCAAACGGATGATCCTGGTGGAAGCCATTTATGACAAGTTTATGGAAGGCTATACCAAAGGCGTAGCCGCGCTTAAAGCCGGTGACCCTATGGATCCGAACACGACTCTGGCGCCCCTGTCTTCCCAGGGTGCTGCCGATGAAGTGAAGCAGAAAATTCGTGAAGCGGTTGAGCATGGTGCCACAGCTACCGAAGTTGGTCCCAAAGTGCCGGAGCAAGGCGCTTTTGTACAGCCGACCATACTTACCAATGTGACCCCGGACAACCCGGCTTACTATTGGGAGTTCTTCGGCCCTGTCTCCATGATCCTCAAGGCAAAGGATGAACAGGAAGCGATTGCCATTGCCAACGATTCGCCCTTCGGCCTCGGTGGCTCTGTGTTCACCGCCGATGAACAGCGCGGTCTGGCGGTAGCCAAGCAAGTCTCTACCGGGATGATGTTTGTCAACCACCCCACCATGGTTAAGGCTGATTTGCCCTTTGGCGGCATCCGCCGCTCCGGCTATGGTCGTGAACTGATCGACTTAGGCCTGAAAGAGTTCGTCAACCACAAGCTGATCAACGTGGTGGATATCAACGCCCCCTTCTGATCGCGCTTGAAGCATACTTGATTAGATTAAGACCCGGTCACCTGGCCGGGTCTTTTATCGCCACAATCAAATCGACTGGCAAACTGACTGGTGTTGGCGCAAAGCACAGAACGCGGCTGCGCCAAAACGGGAATAGCCAATGGTATGCCCTTGTATTCAATACCTTGTCCATGTCATCTTAACCGATACCTAATACTCAAAACCGCGTAATTCATGTCTGGACTGGAAAAGAAACTGCCGCCCCTGGCGCTCTTGCTGCTGTTTGCGCTACTGTTGCAACTGACATCCTATTACTTACCCTCTTCAAACCTGCATCCGACCTTTAGTTTGGGGCTCGCTGTTTCTCTGTTGACTGCTGGGCTGGTTATTCCTTTGGCAGGAGTACTGAGCTTCAAACGCCATGGAACCACGCCGGATCCCAGGGTGCCGGAACAGAGTTCGGCCTTGGTGACCTCAGGTATTTACCGCTGCTCACGCAACCCCATGTACCTGGGGTTTGTACTCTTGCTGCTGGCACAGGCCGTCTTTCTCAACTGTCTCTGGTTACTGTTTTTAATCGCCCTTTTTGTTGCTTATTTGCAACGCTTTCAAATCCTTCCGGAAGAACGGGCAATGCAGCAACTCTTTGGTGACAGCTACCGCTTGTATTGTCAAAAAGTCAGACGCTGGATTTAGCTGCTTATCTAGCGAAGAAAAAGCATGACGGAGCCAAAGATGCTTGCTCCCAGAGCACTATAGCCGTGACCCAGCTCACAACCATATTATCCGCCGCTAATTCAGCTTCCCAGTTTGCATCTTTAGCTCATCCCCGAGACGCTATCGCCGCGCATCTCTGGCATAATTGCCGCTGACGGTCAACCACATTTTTGAGACACTGCCATGCCCCTGTTTGCCAGAGCCTCCGCCTTCGCCGATTTTATCTACCGCCATTCCCGTGCCGTACACACGGTAAAACTGGCCTTGGCGCTGTTTATTGCCGCCGCCATCAACGCCATCTGGTCTTTGCCTCATTTTGTCTGGAGTATGGTCACCATAGTGATCATCATGATGGGCCTGCCACAGGTGGGCGGCGCTATCGAAAAATCGCTGCAGCGGGCTGTAGGCACCTGCCTGGGCTCGGCTTATGGGGTCTCTTTGGTGATCTTGATGAACGGCTATTGGGATCTGATGGGGTTGCTGATCCTCGGGGTCAGCATAGTCTGTTATCTCAACGCCGGCCGTTACAGCTATGCCTATCTGGTAGCTGGGTTCACCATGATCATAGTGATAGGTGACGCCAACCACGACACCTCAGAAGCTCTGTGGCGTACCGCCAATATTCTCATCGGCTGCGTGATTGCCGTGCTGGTCTCCCTGTTTGTGCTGCCAATCAAGGCCAAACAGGACTGGCGGGCACAACTGGCAAGTTCACTGAAAATCATGACCCAAGTGTTGGAGCAGCATCTCAATGCCGGCCAGGAAGAGCCGCAAAATGCCCGTAAGTCGCTGGAGACGGCAATGAAGGCGGTGCTGGCGCAGAAAAAGCTGCTGTTTTCGCTGGAATGGGAAAGCCAAACATTAAAGAAAGAGGCCCAGACTCTAACCGAGCTGGCCAACAAACAGATAAGGGTGATCACGCTTTTGGAACTACTGCTGCTCACCCGCTGGAAGGCCGAAGAAGATGCGGCTTACGCCAGAGTTAAGCAGGTGGCCAGTGGGCTGCAGCGAGAGTTCGCCTATCTGGCGGACTATGTGGCCGGCAACACGCCCGACTGTCCTAAACTCCCCTTGGGACTTGGTTATCAATTGCAGCAACAGCTGCTTAAGCAACTGCCATCTGAATCGAGCGACGACTCGCCGGAAGCGGCCCATCAAGACTTTGCGCTCAGCGGTTACAGCTGGCTTATCTATCAACTTGCCCAGGCACTGTTGGCCATTCATGGCGAGCTGGCCAGTCTGGATCTGGCCTATAAGCGCAAAGCATCTGCCCAGCGCCAGTTGGATATTCCCGAGTAATTGGCCGAGTAATCAGCCAATTGCCGGGCGTTACAGTCGCAACAGATCCTGCTGATGAAAGTGAACCACAACCTCGGGGTCGAGCTTGAGTGCCAGATCCAGTATATGGCTGATGCTGATGGGTCCCTCGCCCATCTGGCTTAAGCTGTTGTAATAGCCGAGTAAGGGTAAGGCCCAGTCGCGGCGCCTTTCAATCAGCTGCTGGTACAACAGGGCCGCCTCTTGGTATTGTTTCTGCTCATAGCTCAGCATGGCTTTGAGATAGACAAGCTGCAAGTAAGCACGGCCCTGACGCTTTAACCCCTTGTCGAGCTGCGCCAGAGCCTCATCGGATTGTCCCAACGCCCGCAAGCTGACAGCCTGATAGAACTGCAGCTTATCCAGATAGTCATACTGCCTCGCAGCGCGTTGATAACTCTTGAGCGCCGCCTCATGCTGGCCCATTTGTGCCAGGATATTACCTTTGAGCATCTGGCCATCGGCCCAAAGCTGAGGCTTGTTATTGAGATAGCGGTTTATCTGTTCCAGCGCCGCCGAATAGTTCCGGGTTTCATAGATTGCCCTGGCAATATCCAACCTGAGATCCCGCTCCGATCCCAAAGCCTCGGCTTTGCGGTAATCGGCCAGTGCGCCGACATAGTCCGGACTCTGGCGCTGGGAATAAGCGGACAGCACCTGAGCCTTGGCCGCGGCGCGGAAAAAATACAGCTCAGGGTCCTTGGACAGCATGAGCTCGGCCTTATCATAGGCTGCCACCGCCTTGGGATAATTAGGGAGATTACTGAAGTAATAAAGCTGACCAAGCAAAAATGCCAGCCGCCCCGAATCCGGGTAGTTTGCCATGGCCGTATCCAGCCTGGGGGCCGCCTCTGCCATCTTCCTTTCAAAAATAAGCTTTTGAATCACTTTAACTTCTGAATTTGGCACCTTCTGCCCGGCGACAGCATGTTGCAACAGGCTTGAGCCCAGTGACAAACTCAACAATAAAACCGGTAACACCCGCCATAACAGGCAATATCCGATGGGAGAACTGAACGACATAAGCTTCCTTTCTTTATATCTTTGGCTTTTCGCGATTAAATTTGTATCTTTCGAGTTTTCAAATACTGCGTCTTGGCATCAATCCCAAATCAGTTCGCGATAATGCTTGCGACATACAGACTCATAACTCTCGTTGCCACCTATGGCTACCTGCTCTCCTTCTCGTACCGGGTTACCTGAACCATCACGACGGATCACCATATTGGCCTTGCGACCACAGTGACAGATGGTTTTCAGCTCTACCAGCTTATCGGCCCAGGCCAAGAGGTACTGGCTGCCGACAAACAGTTCGCCCTGGAAATCGGTACGCAAACCGTAACAGAGTACGGGAATATCCAGGATGTCGACCACATAGGCCAGTTGCTTGACCTGCTCTTTACTGAGGAACTGGGATTCATCAAACAGCACGCAGTGCAGAGGCTGGCGTTCGTGTTCAGCGCGGATCATCTCAAGCAGATTATCGTCATGGGCAAAAATGCGTGCATCACATTCAATACCTATCCTGGAGGCGACCTTTCCCACTCCAAAACGGTCATCTATCGCCGGGGTCATCACCAGGGTGTGCATGCCACGTTCGCGATAGTTATAAGATGACTGCAGTAAAGAGGTGGATTTTCCGGCATTCATCGCCGAATAGTAGAAATAAAGTTGCGCCAAAACGGCTCTCCCCTGAGAAAAATTCCGGCCGCAATTTTACACTTTTTACCACATAAATACAGGACGCATGCCCCATGCCATCAAACTTGGGCATTGATTCAGTATTCACTGAATCTAGTCATTAAAATCAATTTGTTACACTTCTACCTCAATAAGCCTCTGGCATATAAACATCAGGATTATGTAGGCTATAATCATCAAATTCAGCCACTTTTAAGCAACAAGTGCTAAATTGCGCTAAAAAACTCATAACTAAAGATGGAAGTCATATCAATGCGAAAATCTCTTCTGGCGCTGGCCGTTGGCGCCACTCTGGCTATTTCTGGCTGCAGCACCCACACGTCTCAAGACACCAATCTGGCAAGAGCTGAAGCCACCCAAAACAACCCACTTTTTGCCAAGAGCACCTTGCAATATCAGGCTCCGGATTTTCGCCTGATCAAAGATGAACACTTCAAGCCTGCGCTGGAAGCCGGTATTGCCGAGCACTACCAGGAAGTGCTGGCCATTGCCAACAATCCAGAGAAACCCACTTTTGCCAACACTATCGTGGCGTTGGAAAAGTCCGGTGAACTACTGAGCCGCGCCTCAAGCGTTTTCTATAACCTGACCAGCTCCAACTCCAACCCTGAACTGCGTAAAATTCAGGGTGAAATGGCACCAAAGATGGCGGCCCATTCAGACAACGTCAATCTCAACCCGGAGCTGTTTGCCCGTATCGACAGCCTCTACTCCCAGCGTCAGCAACTGAACCTGAGCAGCGAAGAAGTGCGCCTTATTGAGGTGTACCACCAACGCTTTGTGCTCGCCGGCGCCAAGCTGACCGAGAACGAGAAAGTCCAGATCCGCGCTCTGAACGAAGAACAGTCCAAGCTGGTGAACGAATTCCAGCAACGACTGATGCGGATGAACAAAGAGATTGCCGTAACTGTGGCTGACGTCGCTCAATTGGACGGCCTGTCCGACTCGGCCATTCGCAATGCCGTGGCCGATGCCAAGGCCGCCGGTCTTGATGGCCAATACCTTATCAGCATCACCAACACCACTCGCCAGCCTGTGCTGACTCAGCTGAAAAACCGAGAGCTGAGAAAGCAGATTTGGGAAGCCTCGGCCTACCGCGGCCTTGAAGGAGAGAATGAAACCGCCTCTCTGGTCGCTCGTCTGGCACAACTACGTGCCGAGCGTGCCGCCCTGCTGGGCTTTGATAACTGGGCCAGTTACCGTCTGAGCCCACAAATGGCCAAGACGCCCGAGGCCGTCTATGAGATGTTCGGCTCCATGGTGCCTGCCGTTGTCGCCAACACCCAGAAAGAAGCCGCTGATATCCAGGCAATGATCGACAAGACAGGTGGCAAGTTCCAGCTCAAACCTTGGGACTGGGCCTTCTATGCCGAGCTGGTGCGCCAGGAGAAGTATGATCTGGATGAGGCCAGCCTCAAGCCTTACTTCGAATTCAATCGAGTGTTGGAAGACGGCGTCTTCTTTACTCTCAACCAACTCTATGGGGTGACCTTCAAGCCACGGCCGGATCTGCCGGTTTATCACCCTGATGTCAAAGCCTGGGAAATGTTTGATGCCGATGGCAGCAGCATGGCCATCTTCTACGGCGACTATTTCGCCCGTGAAGGCAAGCGCGGCGGTGCCTGGATGAGCTCTTTCGTCAGTCAGAACCTGCTCAAGGGTGAAAAGCCTGTGGTGGTCAATGTGATGAACATCAAGAAGGCACCGGAAGGCGAAGCCACCTTCGTCAGCTATGATGAAGTAACCACCATGTTCCACGAGCTGGGCCATGGCACACATGGCATGTTCTCCAAAGTAACCTATCCCAGCCTGTCAGGTACTGCGGTATCCCGTGACTTTGTCGAGTTCCCATCTACCTTCGAAGAGGACTGGGCCGGTCATCCACAAGTGTTGGCCAACTATGCCAAGCACTACCAAACCGGTGAGCCTTTACCCAAGGCGATGCTGGACAAGTTGCTGAAGTCCCGCAGCTTCAACCAGGGCTTCGACACCCTGGAATATATGGCAGCCGCCCTGGTAGACATGGAATGGCATTCGCTGGGCAAAGACGCACCACTGCAAAATGTGGCCGAATTTGAAGCCAAGGCACTTGAAAAACACGGCCTGAACATTGAAGCCGTGCCACCACGTTACAAGTCGACCTACTTTGCCCACGCCTTCCCGGGTGGCTACAGCGCCAGCTACTACGCCTATATGTGGAGCGAAATCCTGGCGGCCGACGCCTTTGCCTATGTGCAGAGCCAAGGCGGCCTCAAGCGCGATATCGGCATGAAGTATCGCAAGACTATCCGAGAAGTGGGTAACAGCGTGCCACCTATGGAAGCCTACAAAAACTTCCGTGGCCAGGAGCCGACAACCGATGCCCTGCTCAAGCGTCGCGGTCTGCTCTAATAAGCCTGCAATCTAAGCCATAGAGACTCATCTGTGGCTTAAACAACAAAAAGCACCTTGGTTGTTATTACCTAAGGTGCTTTTTTATTCTTTTCCTAAAAGCCTCACGCTTATCTGGCTAGCAATCCAGTTGCCGTAACCTCAGGAGGCCAATTAAAAAACATCGCTTGCGGAAGTCATAAACTCAGAGCCCGGTTTCATCCATGCGATGACGCCATACCGCTGCCGCCAACAATAGCCAACCCACCAGGAAGCAGCTGCCACCGAGGGGGGTTACCATGCCCAGCCACTTGGTGCCGGTCAGGGCATACAGATACAGCGAGCCGGAGAACATAAAGATCCCGGCGATAAACAGCCCGGCAGCCCAGTCAATCAGACGCGACTTAAACCAGTGACCGGCAAAGGCCAAGGTTATCAAACCAAAGGTATGATAGAACTGATACTCAACCCCCAGGTTGAATATTGCAATCAACTCGGCAGGTGCAATGGTCTTGAGTCCATGGGCGCCAAAAGCTCCCAGAGCAACGGCAAAGAAACCACTGATGGCCGCCAGTAACAATAACCCCTTACGCATAACTAACTCCCGATAAATAAAAGTGATTCTTTCACTGCATCCTGCAGGTTAGCCTTAAGATCCTTTCCCGACGACTTGCGCGGCACAAAACTATGATCTCCGTCGGTAATAAAGCGTACTTTGGCCTGCTCGGGCAGCGCCCAGGAGGCCAACTGCTCGCGTTTGCCAAAGCTGTCGCGCTCGCCCTGCAGAATAAGCAGAGGCGAGGCACATTCCCACAGGGGTTCAAGTCTGGGCTCGGTCTTCTTCGGCGGCAAAAACGGATAACCAAGGCAGATAACGCCGCTGGGGGTCATTGCCAATTTATCATTGGCCGCCAGCATGGCCGCCATCCGCCCGCCCATGGATTTGCCCATCAAAAATAGTCGCTTGGGCGCAAACGCGGCAACCGCTGCCGCCAAGGTCTGCTCGAAAGACTGCAGCAGCGCAGGTGCCCGGTCCGGCGGACGCCGCTTGCCATCCTCGCCGCGCTTGACCATGTAAGGAAAGTTAAACCTCAGCACGCTCGGGCCGCTGGCGGTCAACAGCGCGGCATAATCCGCCATAAAGTCGCTGTGCATATCGGCACCGGCGCCATGGGCGAACAACACCAGAGTGTCATTGTCCTTACCTTTATCCAGCAGCCAGTTAGTATTCAAATTCATCATCAGCCCTGTTCGAAGATACAATAATTTTCATGCTTGGATTCGAATAAACCACAATATTAAATACCGTACTTTCCTGACAAATCAATTTATTAAAAAATAGCGTTAAAAAACGACCAAGCGGTAATTATATATCTCTTACCCATACCGTTTTTACATGTTCTTTCAATAAATCAATCACACTTTGATGAATAAACACCAAGCCAAAGTCCTCTTCCAGTTTAAATATTAACCTTTGTTCCACAGGAATATTTTCCAGTTTAGAAAAATCGAACTCTGTCGAATCAGTATCTAACCAATTCAACTTACCAAATTGCTTTTCTTTATCCGTCAATCTGTACGTCTGCTGGATATAAGGCATTCGATAGTTGTCATATACCTCGAGTTGTTCATCCGAAGGTTGACTTGGCGAATTGTCAACACGAGCATCCAGCCATTCAACACCATGCTGCACCAATGGCTCCAGTTTGGATGCTATATCACCAATAATGAACAGCTTTGGAGAAAAGGTCATTTCCAATAACAGATCCGGTGCTGCAGCACCTACTGGTGCAGGTGTTTGTTGGAATGGGAAAGTATCCATATTTTGTTTAGTGAGTATCGAGTATTCATCTTTCACTTACTATTATCTCCTTGGTGCTTCATCATCGACATCAAACTTAAAAGCGGTCAGTCCACAAGCTAACCCCTGTCGAGCGATAATATACAATTCATCATATATTTCTGAAGAAAAGAAAAAGCTGTTGGTGCCTTTAACCCTAAAAATATGCCTGCGGTTCATAGGGTAGGTTTCGAGTTTTTCCCGGTCCAGATATAATTTTTGAACTAGAACGGAATGAAACGACTCTCTCTCTTCAAGAGGCACATCATAACCATGTTCTTTGGGATCGTAATGTTCAACAAAAGATTCAATACTTGACTTTTCTTCATCCAATACATCCAACTCGTTATTTATCGCGATAATATATCGCTGCTGAGTCGACAGACCATCCATGCACTGTAATTTATTGGGCAAAAAAGCGACGCCATATGGGTCAAAGCTCATAAAAACGTCTGCTATAGGTTTGGTAACGCTTAAATCCCCTGAATTTGTGATATCGAAAACAGCTTCTGAATAACTGTCTTCATCCTCCCAAATAACCGCACTCAATGCGCTCACTGGAATGTAGTCCATGTCTTCGTACAGGTGCCCTCTGTTATCAGAGCAACTAAACATGGCATCACTCTCTTCCGTGTTTTCGTTTATGTAAGCCAGTTCCATCAAAGTTCCCTATAAACTGCAAGCTTTCACTTCTTTGTAGTGCCTTCCTGTATATGCAGAGAAACGTGTTACCGACTTATCCCGGCAACAATTCACTACGCGACTCCTCGGCAAACATATCCAGCATCCATTCACGGAACGCGACGATTTTACCTAACTCGGCATGCTTTTGCTGGCACACCAGATAATAGGCATCTTTGCTGACCAGAACCTCCTGGAACGGACAGACCAAACGCCCGGCCTTGATGTCGGGGCGGGCGAGCACGCTGTAACCCAGAGCAACCCCCTGGCCATGGGCCGCGGCCTGCAGTACCAGAGATGAGTGGCTGAAAATTGGCCCCTGATTGACATTGACATCTGTTACGCCACATTGGCGGAACCAGGCCTGCCAGTCATGACGGCTCATATCATGCAGCAGGGTGTGATACTTGAGATCGGCAGGCTTTTCCAGAGGTTTGGGGCCGTTGAGCAGCATTGGCGAACACACAGGGATCAGCACTTCGTTGCGCAGTTTGTCGGCCCTGAGCCCGGGCCAGTTGCCCTGACCATAGTAAATTGCCACATCCACATCATCGGACAGAGCACTGAACTCGGCATCCACCGCTTTGATCCGCACATCGATATCGGGATTCTTCTCACTGAATTTCGCCAGACGCGGCACCAGCCACTGAATGGCAAAGCTGGGCGACATGCTGACGGTCAAGGAACCCACGGCGCTGCGGGCCAACAGTCTGTCGGTGGCATCCGACAGTTGGGTAAAAATATCTTTGATATCGAGGAAGTAGCTTTGCCCCTCTTCGGTCAGTAGCAACGAGCGGTTCTTTCGGCGAAATAATTTTAATCCCAGAAAGTCTTCCAGCGCCTTGATCTGATGACTCACTGC
This sequence comes from Shewanella sp. BJSY2023SW007, assembly GCF_047314525.1. Taxonomy (NCBI): domain Bacteria; kingdom Pseudomonadati; phylum Pseudomonadota; class Gammaproteobacteria; order Alteromonadales; family Shewanellaceae; genus Shewanella; species Shewanella sp. BJSY2023SW007. The sequence goes on from NZ_JBKORL010000001.1 coordinate 52,410, forward strand.
GGCCTGGGTAACGAACAGTTCTTCGGCAGCGCGGGTAAAGCTCAAATGCCTTGCTGCTGCCTCGAATGCCTTGACCGCATTCAGCGGCGGGAGTCGTTTTGACATAGTGATCCACTTCTCATTTTTTAATTAGTTTTTCTAATCCAGATTGTTACATTTTATCGTTTGTTAAAGCCAGCGCTTTTGATTAAATTTCACGCCGAAAAGTTGAATATTCAGACAATCTCTGAGCAGTCGAAGGGAAGGTCTGACACTGGCACTCAGTGCCCGTTCTTACCCGGAGGCATCCATGTTGAACTTTAAATCCGCTTTTGTGCTCCTGCTGCTTGGCATGAGCAGTATCGCCGTGGCCGCGGAAAACCTTTCTGCGCCAACCCAAGCTCGCCCTCTGCCCAGAGTCACTGTCGAAGTCCCTGCGGTGCAGATAGACTTCAAACTGCTTGAGCAGGAGCTGAGCCGTGATATTGCCGCCAGCGGCGAAGAACTCAGAACCCAAGCGCTGGACGAACCGACACTGTTGTTGGCCGAAGACGCTGCAGCCAGTCCCTCAAAGGTTCAGCTTAACTGAGCCCCATTGGATTTAGCTGAGCGTCAGCAGCAAAAAAGCCGCTTCGAGAGAGGCGGCTTTTTGTTTATCAAGGGCGGTAAACCTTGACGTTACCGTGCCCTTGCTCCTGAAGGTAGAGCGCCTGCAATTTACTCATCACGCCGCGGTCGCAATAGAGCAGATAGGTCTTGCTGCTATCAAGCTCGGCAAAGGCGCTGGCCAGTTTAAAGAAAGGAATATGAACTATCTCTGCTCCTTCCAGTTGCAGCGGCTTGCTCTCTTCCTCTTCCGGCGCCCTGATATCCAGCACCACTTCCCCCTGACCGACACTGGCGACGGTTTCGGTTTCCGTTACTTTGGTATCCATGTCGGTTGCTATCTCCCGAATATCCATAACCACGGCATCGGCGATGATCCGGTCCAGCAGATCTTCGGAAAACTTGGTTTCCTCGGCTTCAACCTTGGACAATACCGCCTTGACCGTGGGTTTTTGTGAAATCACGCCGCAGTATTCAGGCATGGACTTGGCAAAGTCTTCCGTACCTATCTTGCGGCTCTCGTTGATGATGTCCTGCTTGTCCATGGTGATCAAAGGTCTGAGGATCAGGGTATCGACACAGCGGTCAATCACATTGAGGTTGGTCAAGGTTTGGCTGGATACCTGCCCCAGGCTCTCACCTGTGACCAGTGCTTGAACCCCCATACGCTCAGCCACTCTGGCGGCGGCGCGCATCATCATCCGCTTGAGTATGACGCCCATCAAGCCATTGTCTATGCGCTCGAGGATTTCGGCCACCACGGGCTCAAAGGGAACGGTCACAAACTTCACTTTATGCGACTCGCCATAGGTCTTCCACAAATGGTGCGCCACCTGCTTGACCCCGATTTCGTGCTGGGCACCGCCCAGGTTGAAGAAGCAGTAGTGGGTACGGGAACCCTTCTTGATAAATTGGAAACTGGACACCCCTGAGTCAAAACCGCCGGAGATCAGGGACAGCACATCTTCCTGGGTCGCGATCGGAAATCCACCAAGCCCGGGGATCTTCTTCTCCACCAGGTAGAGTTTGTCGTTGTTGATCTCCAGATGAATCGTCATATCCGGATCTTTGAGGCGCACACCGGCCGCTTCGGTAAACTGGTTCAGGCCACCACCTACGTAACGCTCCACATCCTGCGAACTGAAGTCGTGCTTGCCGCTGCGCTTGGCGCGGACACAGAAGGTCTTACCCGCCAGCTCGTCGGCATACACCTTGAGAGCATGCTGGTAAATATCATCAACGGTTTCAAAGCTATATTCATTGACCTGGCTGATGGTAGAAATTCCCGGAATACAAGCCAGACGCTCGGCAAAAACTTGTTTTAGCTGGGGTTTGTCTTTGGGAACCTGCACCATAATCCGATCCCACTGGCGGGTAACGGCAGCGTCTTCATCCACTTTTTTGAGTACATTGCGGATATTGGACTCGAGCATCTTGGTAAAACGCATTCTTACCGGTTTGCTCTTCATCATGATTTCTGGATACAGCTTTACGATAAACTTCATGGGGATCCCGAGGAAAAAAATTTCAAACAGCAATCGTGGGATTATAACAAAGACCCGCTAACTGGCACAGAGATTTGCCACTCCAAAGCCGTGCCCGGATTGCAGAAGCATAAAAAAAGCAGCCGTTTTCAGGCTGCTCTGATTCTGATGATACTGCGCCATCAAAGATTGGGATCGACCTCAATCTCGTCAGACTCTTTGGCCTTGCCCTGCTCAATGGAGATTTCCACCCTACGGTTACGGGCGCGATTCTCCGGCGAATCGTTGGCCACCAAAGGCGCAGTGGAAGCCATGCCCACCACTTTCATTCTGCTGGCATCAAAGCCGGGCACTTTAATCAATTCGTGGGCCACCGCCACCGCCCGCTGGCTGGACAGATCCCAGTTGGAGCTGTACAGCTCATTGCTTATCTGCATGTCATCCGTGTGGCCGGAGACTGTGATGATCCCGGGTACATCTTTGAGTAGCTCACCAACCGCCTGCACCACAGGCTTGAATCTGGGTTGCAGGAACCCCGAACCTGAGGCAAAGGCGCCCTTCTCCCGGATACGGATGATAATCTGCTGCCCAAGAGACTCGATTTCAATCGCGCCGTCCACTATCTCTTTGTTGAGCGCCTCGGCCATCTTCTTGACCTGCTCGTTAATCTGATCCTGAGCCGCCTGCTGTTCCTGGGTCTTCTTGTCTTCGGCCTGCTCCTGCGCCGTGGCCGAAGCCTCGCCGCCACGTTGTTCGCCCCTTTGCTGCTGCACACCACCAGCACTGTCGTCATCCCCTTCCTGATACTCAAGGATCTGCTGGGTCATCTCGTTGGTTTGCTGGTTGATTATTTCAATCGGGGTGGGATCCGGGCGTCCGGGGCGAAACTCCAGCGCAATCACAGAGGTGCCTTTGGGAATATCTTTCACTTCCACCTTGTTCTGCACGCCGAAGGCGTATTTCATCGAGCCGGCTATCTGTTTGAACTTCATTACGTCCATTTCGGAGAAGGCCAGCAGCAACACGAAGAAACACATCAGCAGCGACATCAGGTCGGCAAAGGTTGCCAGCCACATGGGTGCGCCGGGTGGCGGACAATCACACTTGGGCTTGGCCATAGTGTTACTCTCCGTCCGTTGTATCTATTTTACGCTGCTTCTCAGACAGGTAATTTTTGAGGAAGCCCTCAATCACCCTGGGGTTCTGGCCATCCTGAATCGCCAGTACAGCGTCCATAATCAGGTTGCGGTTGAGCATCTCTTCGTTCATCCGCAGCGCCAGCTTATCGGCAATCGGGATCGCCACCATGTTGGCAATAATGGCGCCGTACAAGGTAGTCAACAAGGCCACCGCCATTGCCGGACCGATGGATTTTGGGTCATCCATGTTGGACAACATGGCCACCAGACCAATCAAAGTACCTATCATCCCCATAGCCGGCGCCACATCACCCAGTGCTTTGAAAATACTGATCCCCGCCTTATGGCGATCTTCGGTCAGCTGAATGTCTTTCTCCAGTGCTTCACGCACCACATCGCCGTCGTGGCCGTCCACCAGCATATCAATCGCTTTTTGCATAAAACTGTTGGAAATTTGCGCCTCTTCCAGCGCCAGGAAGCCCCCTTTTCGGGCGGCGTCTGCCATGGTAACCGACTGTTCAATCAACTCTTCGGGTTTGTCCAGTTTGAACATAAACGCCTTGGCGGCAATCTTGACGGCGCCTAAAAACTGCTTGAGGTTAAATTTCATCATCACCACAAACAGCGAGCCGACAAGCACAATCAATACAGAGGGTACATCGATAAAGATGGCAATGCCGCCACTGCTGACCATTGCCATGATAATAAAAGCAAAAGCACCGACCAGTCCTATCAGGGTTGCTAAATCCACAGTGGCTCCTCACCTCTAAAGCAGACCCGACACAGTGTGGCCGGGATCTCTATCCCATACAAGCCGATCCGCCCCAAAGGGTGATATAGGATCTTGGCTTTTCACAGGAGATGAATATGATAATTTTCAATAGTTTCTATTTTGAGTTATCGGACAGGGCTTAAGCAAGTTTAGGAAGATTTTAATTTTCTCCAAAAAAAATCCGCGACAAAGCGTGCTATTGAGCAAATAACGGACGCTTCAATTTGACCCTTATCGCGCCCTGATATACCTTGTGTCACGCTGAACATAACGCCAAGACACCTGCAGCCCTCCCTCTCTCCTTTTACCTTTGCACCGTGCCAATCAGGTCGCAGGAATGGGCCGGCAACCAAGGTGCATCAAGGAAACCGATTGTGGCCAAAAAACCCGAAAATCTGAGTTTTGAAGAATCTCTCAACGAACTGGAACGCATAGTCGCCGAACTGGAACGCGGTGAAGTATCGCTGGACGACGCGCTAAAACAGTTCGAACGTGGCATAGGCTTGGTACGCAGCAGCCAGGCCAAGCTGGAACAAGCACAGCAGAAAGTAGCCATACTGCTGGCCCAGGATCCCCAGGCGCCATTGAGCCCATTTACAGTCGAGGGTGAGTGAGTGTTAACCCAAGCTATTAGCCAATACCAACAGAGAGTCAATCAAAGGATTGGCACCATACTGGACACCCTGGATGATACCGAGCCCAGACTCAAGGCCGCCATGCGCCATGGAGCCCTGCTGGGTGGAAAGCGTATTCGGCCGTTTCTGGTCTACTCTGTAGGCGAGATGCTCGGCGTTCCCCTTGAGCGTCTCGATGATTGCGCCGCCGCCATAGAGTGTATCCATGCTTATTCGCTGATCCATGACGATCTGCCGGCCATGGACGACGATGCCCTGCGCCGCGGTCAGCCAACCGTGCATATCGCCTTTGACGAAGCCACCGCCATTCTGGCCGGTGATGCCTTGCAAACCTTGGCCTTTGAACTTATCAGCAGCGACATTGAAGGCCTCAGCGACCGCCAACACCTGCGTCTGGTACAGGCGCTGGCAAAAGCCTCCGGCTACCGCGGTATGTGTGGCGGCCAGGCGCAGGATCTCAATGCCACAGACAAAGAGATCTCCCTTGCGCAGCTCACCGCCCTGCACAGATTGAAGACAGGGGCCCTTATCCGCTGCGCCGTCGAGTTTGCGGTAATTGCCGCCGATATTGACGCCAAAGAAGAACTGGCACTGCTGGAATACGCAGATGCCGTGGGCCTGGCGTTCCAGGTACAGGATGACATTCTCGATATTACCGGCAGCACAGAAGAGCTTGGCAAACCCCAAGGGTCGGATCTCGATGCCAACAAGAGTACCTACCCGAAACTCTTGGGGCTGGAGGGCGCCAAGACCACAGCTCAAAAACTGCTGGAAGATGCACTATCAGCGCTGGCAAAATTGCCATACAATAGCCAGTTAATTGCCGAATTCGCCCGCTATATCGTTGAGCGAAGAGTATAAAAAGAGACAAAGTATCTCGTTATGAGTCTGGATATCACTCAGTTTCCTGTGCTGGCACAGGCCAATACCCCGGAAGAGTTACGTCAACTTCCACAAAGCCTGCTCCCTCAGCTGGCCGACGAGCTCAGGGAGTTTTTATTAAAATCTGTGGGCATGTCGAGCGGTCACTTTGCCTCTGGCTTAGGTACGGTCGAACTGACCGTGGCGCTGCATTATGTCTACAACACCCCTTTTGACCGCCTGGTCTGGGATGTGGGTCATCAAGCCTATCCGCACAAGATCCTTACCGGTCGTCGCGATCGCATGCCTACCATACGCCAAAAAGGCGGTCTGCATCCTTTCCCTTGGCGGGAAGAGAGTGAATACGACACCTTCAGTGTTGGTCACTCAGGCACCTCAATTTCCGCCGCGCTGGCAATGGCCGTCGCCGCCGATAAAGAGCAAGCCGGCCGTAAAGTGGTGGCCGTGATAGGCGATGGCGCCATGACGGGCGGCATGGTATTTGAAGCCATGAATCACGCCGGCGATCTGCACAAAGACATGCTGATGGTGCTCAACGACAACGAGATGTCTATCTCGGAAAACGTTGGCGCCCTCAACAACCACCTGGCACAACTGATGTCCGGTCGCTTCTACACCACAATACGTGAGGGCGGCAAGAAGGTACTCAAGGGCATGCCCGTCATCAAAGAGATGGCGCGCCGCACCGAGGAACACCTTAAAGGCATGGTGGTTCCGGGAACCCTTTTTGAAGAGCTGGGATTCAACTACATAGGCCCTATCGATGGCCACGATGTGGATGCGCTGGTGGAAACCCTGCGTAACATGCGCAGCCTCAAGGGGCCGCAGGTACTGCATATCATGACCAAGAAAGGCAAAGGTTATGAGCCTGCAGAGAAAGATCCCATCGGCTGGCATGCGGTGCCCAAGTTTGACCCTTCACAATTTTGCAAACCGGTCACCAAACCCGGGAAACCCAGTTTTTCCCAGGTGTTCGGCAAATGGTTGTGCGACATCGCCGCCAAGGATGACAAGGTACTGGGGATCACCCCGGCCATGCGTGAAGGCTCCGGCATGGTGGAGTTCTCCCAGAAATTCCCCGAGCAATACTTCGATGCCGCCATCGCCGAGCAACATGCTGTGACCTTAGGCGCAGGCTTTGCCTGTGAAGGCTATAAACCGGTAGTGGCCATTTACTCCACCTTCCTGCAGCGCGGCTATGATCAGTTGATCCACGATGTGGCACTGCAGCGCCTGCCTGTGCTGTTTGCCATTGACCGTGGCGGCATTGTGGGCGCCGATGGCCCAACCCATCAGGGTGCCTTCGATCTCAGCTATCTGCGCTGCGTACCCAACATGGTGATAATGGCGCCATCCGATGAAAACGAGTGTCGGCAGATGCTTTACACCGGCTACTGCTACGACAAGGGCCCAAGCGCAGTGCGCTACCCTCGCGGCAATGCAACCGGCGCCGAGCAGATTGAAGAGATGACGGCCATGGCGATAGGTAAAGGCCTTGTCAGACGCCAGGGCAAACAGATTGCCATTCTCAACTTCGGCACTACCCTGGCTGCCAGCCTGGAAGCCGCTGAAAGCCTGGATGCCACAGTCGCCGATATGCGCTTTGTCAAACCCTTGGATGAAGATTTGATCAAGGAACTGGCCGCCAATCATGACTTGCTGGTAACTGTGGAAGAAAACGCCATCATGGGCGGCGCCGGCAGTGGCGTGCTCGAGTATCTGGCCAGCCAGGGGATCTGCAAGCCTGTGTTGCAAATTGGCCTGCCGGATGAATTTATCAAGCACGGCTCACCGGAAGAGATACTGACTGAGCTCAAGCTGGATGCCAGTGGCATTCTCGAGCAGATCCAAAACCGGTTCGCATAAGATAAGCATCCGCTATCATTATAAAAAACCGCCTCAGGGCGGTTTTTGCTTCTCCGACCACAGTAAAGCCAACTAGAGTTAAACTGAGATAGCCAAGCAGTGTCTGCAAAATAATACCTTGGCATTCTCTTATGGTTTTGGGCTTTAGCAAAGGAGGCACTGTGCCGGAAAGCAGGGCTTTGGTGTTGGGGGGCGGTGGTGCCAGGGCGGCCTATCAGGTTGGGGTGCTCAAGGCACTGGTGCAGTTTTATCCCCGCAATCACGCCATTCCATTCAAGATTGTTTGCGGCACTTCGGCCGGAGCCATCAATGGCACCGCTATCGCCACCCATGCATCCTGTTTTCATCTGGGGCTGAGAAAGCTGGAGTGGATCTGGCGTAATATCCACACAGAGAGAGTCTACCGCGCCTCCAATACCGGCGTGCTGGCACACCTGGCCAAGATGGCCCTTCGTGGCATGCAGGGGGATCTGGTCAATACCGACGCCGGCAGTTTGCTGGACAATGAACCCTTGCGGCAACTGCTCAATGAGCTGATTAACTTCGAGCGAATCGATCGCAATATCCGCGGCGGCTCCCTGATGGCACTGAGCATAGACACCTCCTGCTACAACAGCTCCCGCTCCGTGACCTTCTTTCAGGCCCACAAGGAATTGGAAAACTGGCAAAGAGCCAGACGCAGCGGCGAGCGCACCCGGCTGCACACAGAGCACCTGATGGCCAGCTCCGCCATTCCTTTGGTGTTCCCCTCAATTAAGCTGTCCCAGTCTTACTATGGCGATGGCTCAGTGCATCAATTGGCACCACTGTCCAGCCCGATACATCTGGGCGCCAAGCGGATCATGGTGATCAACCTGGACAGCCCACACAAGAACACGCCCCTTGAACTGGATTATCATCCCAAGACGGCCACCATTGCCGGTCATCTGCTGGATACCATATTTTCCGATACCCTTAACTCAGATCTGGAGCGGCTCAGGCGCATCAACAGCACTCTGGCGCTGGTGCCGGAACAGAGCCGCCAACAGTTGGATTTGAGGCCGATTGATACCTTGGTGATTAAACCCAGTGAAGATCTCAGTGAGCTGGCCAAGCGTTACTATCAAGAGATGCCCTTCGCCATTCGCCGGCTGCTGGCTTTGATTGGTATAGACAGCCAGTCGGACACCAGTATTGTGTCTTATCTGCTGTTTGAGAACGCCTACACAGGCGCCCTGATAGATTTGGGTTATCAGGACGCCATGTGTCAGATTGATGAATTGAAAGCTTTTTTCGATATCAGTTGAGCATGGATCAGGCGAAAAAGATAAGTAAGGCCACCACCAGCAACACTGAGACCAGAGTCACAGCAAAGGTTGGTGTAGAACCTTGCTGCCGCTCATTGGCGGTCACGGTTATATTCTCAGCCCCCTGCTGTAAACCATGGGAACCGCTCTCTTGGTTGTCGACTATGGTTTGCACTATCTGGTGGCGCTGAAACGGAATAAAGGGCTGGTTCGGGTCGCCGACATAGAGACGCACTTCCCCCGCATCACTTCGGCTCACCAGCGGCGGCAGTATGGTCAGCGCATCCAACTGATAATCCAGGGTCAAATCTCTCAGTTGGACAAGTGTATAACCCAGCGCCTTGGCCTGATCCTGCAAGGCGGTCGACATCTCGTAGCTGGCCAGCTCGGCATCGAGAATTACCAGCTTACCGGGTTTGCCTTCGGCGTGTTGCCACAGACAGTCGGCCAGCCAGATCCCCTTGAGTGAGGCGTGACGGGCAAACAGTGCTTCCACCAGTTCCCAGGCGTCGGCCTCTCCGGTGAGCCAAGGGCTGATTTCCACATTGTTGACCCGCAGCACGCAGTCTTCACCATTGAGGCGCGCCGCCATATAGCTCAGGTAGGCTTGCTGATCTTCCAGCGGCAGCACGAGTTTGCCCGCCAGATCCAGCAACAGCACTTCATTGATATGAGCGGTCAGAATAAGCCGTTGCCAATGAATGGGTTTGAGATAGTAATCATCCGGTTGTTTAAGATTCTCTGCAAGCACCCGACTCGCCTCAGGCTCATCCATCATGGGAAGGTAGGCATAACAATGACTGGCATGTTCATTGCCATCGATATTCACCGGCAGGATCAGCGGCACATCGCCATCACGGCAAAACAGCAGCTGCTGGGTAGAAGTCAAAATCTCAAACAGTTCCTCGAACGAGATATCGAGGCCATGATTACTGTCATGGGTCACGGTTGCCAACTCCTTGTAAGTCACTCGGGTTTGCGCTTATTCAGGAAAAGTCGCTGCAACATGCAGCCAAGCTGTCCTTCCCGGCATTCAGCTCCACAAAGGTCGCAGAGTACCCCATTTAAAGTGCAAATAAAACCAACGCCAGCGGCCGGGTAATCAGCCTTGAAGCAAAATAACTTCGGCTTTCTCCACCCTTCTGGGCTTGCCGCGAATAAGCAAGGTATCACCGGCGCGAAACTGCCAATCTTCATCCGGCGGCTCGTACTCCCTGCCGCCGCGGCGCACTGCTCTCAGTTCCACCCTGAGCTGTTGCCAGGGGATCTCGGCACTGAATTTCCCCACGGCGCTGGCGCCTCTTGGCAAAGCCACTGCATGCAGTAGCTCGAGAGAGAAGTCGGCTTCCTCACCGGAAAAGAAACCGTGCAGATACTGATAGTGATTGCGCCGCTCCGACTCCAGCCGTTTGAGGATCCGCGACAAAGGGACCCCTGACTGATACAACACCTGAGATACCAGCATCAAGCTGCCTTCCAGAGTTTCCGGAATAACCTGACTGGCACCGGCCTGCTCCAGTTGCTCAAGCTCGCTGTCATCCCGGGTGCGCACCATGATCCGCGCTTCGGGTGCCAATTGCCGGCACAGCACCAAGGCCTCTTCCAACTGCGGCTGCTCACAAAAGGTCAGCACTATGCTCTTGGCGTGGCGCACATTGGCTTGTTTGAGCAAACTGCGCTTACAAGCATCGCCGAAATACACAGGCTCACCGGCCCGGCGCGCCTCGGCAACCCGGGAGGGATCCCGGTCGAGGGCTATAAAAGGGATAGCTTCGGCCTTGAGAAACCGCCCTATGGTCTGCCCAACCCGGCCATAACCCAGCAGCAGAACCAGATCTTGCTGGGGATCCAAAGGCGGCAGGTTTTCTGCCGGTTCCGGCCTGGGTTTAAGGCCCTGCAACAGCCTGGCTATGTCTATGCTATGACGCACCAATGCCGGTGCCAGCGCCATCGACAGTACGGCCACCATCACCAAAGTGTTACTGACACTGGGCGCCAACAATTGATAACTCACTGCCAGTGCCAGCACCACGAATGAAAACTCTCCCACCTGTGCCAGGCTGAGGCCGGTAGACATGGCTACCCGAAAAGGCTCTTTAACCAACCTCAGCAAAGCAAAGACAATAACTGTCTTACCGACTATAACAGCCAACAGCAACAGCAAGATTTGCCACCAATAGGCCAATACCAGACTGAAGTCGAGCAACATACCAATAGAGATAAAGAACAGTCCCATCAAGAGGTCCCGAAACGGGCGAATATCCGCCTCCAGCTGGCGCCGGTACTGACTCTCCCCCAGAAGCATCCCGGCCATAAAGGCCCCCAATGCCATGGACAACCCCAACCATTGGGTAAAGGCACCGGTCAAGAGCGCGACTACCAGAGTCGACAACACAAACAGCTCGTTGGAGCGGGAACGGGCAACTTCATCAAACAGTTTGGGCAGGGCCCACTTACCAAAGGCCATCAACACAATAAAGGCCAGGACCCCCTTCCCCAGCGCAGTCCCAAGCTGCAGGACAGTCAAAGACTCGCTGCCATCGGCCAGCAAAGGCAGCAGAATAAGCAAGGGCACTACAGCTAAGTCCTGGAACAGCAACACACTGACCGACAGTTCGCCATGGCGGCGCTTGAGCCAGCCCTTGTCGTTAAGCAGTTTCAGCACTATGGCGGTGGAAGACAAAGCCGTCACTGAACCTATCACCAGCGCCTGAGTCACGTCGCTGATAAAGAGTAATCCGGCCCCCATGGCCAGCAAGGTGGTCAATACCACCTGAGCGCTGCCGAGGCCAAATACAGTGCGGCGCATGGCCCAGAGCCTGGGGACGGAAAATTCCAGTCCCAGGGTAAACATCAGCAGTACCACCCCAAGTTCGGCTACCGATTGCATCTGGTGCTGCGAGAACCAGTTGAATCCCGAGGGGCCACTGATAACCCCGGTCAACAGATAAGCAAGAATAGCAGGTAAGCCTACGCGCCTGAGCAAAGCTATCGCCGTTATGGCGATAACCAGCATCAGAAGGATCTGGATAAAGAATCCATGTTCCATGCACACTCCCCCGCTATCAATGGTTCAGTTCATTATTCTGTCAGTGTCAAATACTTGTCACCCCAATATACTTAGCACTACAAAGCTTAACTCAATGAGATCTCGATACAAATTAGCCCAAGGTCGACCAGGCACGAATCTTGCAGATTAACTATAGAAAAAGGTTCTGCCTTATTGGAGTATTTATGATGGACTTTGGTCTGGCAACAGAGTTTTACCCTGAAGACTATCAGTATCTGTCTGATCAACCTCAGGCTATCCACCCCAGAATGGATCTGCTACAGGCGGTTCAACGGTTACACGCAAGTCTCGATCCGCGGACAGTATTTGCCTGCTATGGCAAACTGTTACAACAATATTTGCCGGTACAGGGAGTGCAGTTACAAGTTCAAGGACATCAATTTCATTGGGGACGCACCTCTCAGAGCACAGTAAGCAGAGAACTGGTCAGTAAACTGGGTACCGCCAAGTTACTCTACCGGCTGCAAAGAGTATTGAGCCCAGTAGAACAGGCGGAACTTGAGCAGATTGAGATTTTGCTGTCGCAGCCACTGTTCAACGCTATCGCCTATTCGCAGATGTCAGAGCAGGCGATGTTTGACTCACTGACCGGACTTGGCAACCGCCACTATTTCGGTCAGTGTATCCGCACCTCGCTCGCAAGAGCCGGACGAGCCCACAGCCCAATATCTCTGGCGGTGCTTGACCTGGATAATTTCAAGCAGCTCAACGACAGTCTCGGGCACAAGTTCGGCGACAGAGTGCTGACTCAGTTTGGCAAGCTGCTTAAGCGTGGCATCCGTAATGCCGACCAGGCTTTTCGCATAGGCGGCGATGAGTTTGTGGTGTTGGTGGAAGGCGATCTGGAGTCGGCGGTGCGCATGAGCGAACGCTTGCTCGAAATGCTCACCAAGGAGCCGCTGTTTCAGCGCCACGGCATAGCCAGCAGCATAGGTATCGCCGTCTGGAGCGCTGGAATAAATCAGGATCAACTGTTTGAACAGGCCGACCGCGCGCTTTATCGCGCCAAGGCCACCGGCCGTAATAGATATTGTGTCGCGACCCGCGACTGAGACAGTCGGCGATTGTGACTAGCCCGCGATCGAGACTATAAGTCGCGGCGTTTTGCCCCTCGATTTGCCCCTAGACCAAGAGGACTCTCTTGGTTTTCATTTCAACCGCGCGGATTTGGTACTCAAACCCATCTGGGGCTCGCGCTCATAAGCGTATACGCTAATGGCGAGTATTCGCCCTCAGCCACGTTATTTACGCCAACGGCTGTCGACGATAGCGAGGAGGATTGGTGCAATTCTGTTAGCACTGAGTAGCTTGAAACATCTGAAGTGTCTGCAGAAATGCAGCTCATTTTCAGGCTCTGGCTCTAGTTCTGGTGGGACTGTGACCGTCGAAAACAGGGACGTTTTCGTCGAGGCTACAAGGATGTATTCACGCCGTGTCACAGGATCGCCTGTGCGAAAGGCGCACCGCAGGTGATTGGCTACAACTTAGCTAGCCGCTAGGATCAAGATCATTGGTGAGTTTTGGCTTAAAGCCATGATAGCCGCTGTGCCAGCGGCCTAAAGTCGTGGTGTTCCACACCACACCGGGCAAGGGGCTTTGCTTGTCCAAAGCCCCTTGCATCCCCAAGG
>NZ_JBKORL010000002.1:0-82343 GCF_047314525.1 Shewanella sp. BJSY2023SW007
ACTGTGAAAATTGGCATCCCCTAGGGGATTCGAACCCCTGTTACCGCCGTGAAAGGGCGGTGTCCTAGGCCTCTAGACGAAGGGGACCCCGGACTTAAGCATTTAAACTCGGCTTAAAAAGAGCTTATTGAGAGAAGTTGGTGGAGCTAGACGGGATCGAACCGTCGACCTCTTGCATGCCATGCAAGCGCTCTCCCAGCTGAGCTATAGCCCCAAGCTATCTCTCATTACATTTGAGTGTACTGCCAGCAACTTGCTGCCCTGTGTCTCAACTGCGAGGCGCATTCTATGCAGCACACCCAAATGTGTCAACGCCTTTTTTAGGAATTTATTCTGGCTGCTACAAATTCAACCGCTTTGGAGATTCTTTGCTCGCAACGAGCTTTCCCAATGAGAAATAAGGTTAAATCCACAGCAGGAGATTGGCCGGCACCTGTCACGGCAACCCGCAAAGGCATACCGACTTTACCCATTCCTACCTCCAGTTCGGCCGCAGTTGACTCAATGGCATTGTGAATCCCTTCCACGGTCCACTCAGGCAGAGCTGCCAACTTCTGCTGCACCAGTTGCAAGGGTTCCAATGCGACCCCACGCAAGTGCTTCTTGGCCTGCGCTTCATCAAACGCCTCGAAGTCTTCATAGAAGTAGCGGCTGGAAGCAGCCATCTCTTTGAGTGTCTTGCTGCGCTCTGCCAATGCAGTAACGATTTCAGCCAGTGCCGGGCCATTACTGGTATCTATCTGCTGATCACGCATGTGCCATTCAAGGAAACCGGCCACATATTCTGGATCCAGCGACTTCATATAGTGCTGGTTCAACCAAATCAGCTTTTCGGTATTGAATGCCGAAGCCGCCTTGTTGATATCGTCCAATTTGAAGAACTGCTTCATCTCCTCCAGTGAGAAGATCTCCTGATCGCCATGGGACCAGCCCAAACGCACCAGATAGTTCAGCAAGGCTTCCGGCAAATAACCGTCATCACGATACTGCATTACGCTCACTGCGCCGTGACGCTTGGAAAGCTTGGCACCATCGTCACCCAGGATCATGGATACGTGGGCATACTCAGGAACAGGTGCACCCAAGGCCTTGAGAATGTTGATCTGTCTTGGGGTGTTGTTGATATGGTCTTCACCGCGAACCACGCAAGTAATACCCATATCCCAGTCATCAACCACCACACAGAAGTTATAGGTAGGCGTACCGTCACTGCGGGCAATGATCAGGTCATCCAGTTCTTCGTTGGCAATTTCAATCCGGCCGCGAACATGATCATCAAAAACCACGCTGCCTTCCTTGGGGTTTTTGAAACGCACTACATATGGTTCATCTGTATCACGGGGAGCGGCATCACGGCAGCAGCCATCATACTTCTGACGTTCGCCCTTGGCGGCCTGCTCTTCACGCAGAGCTTCAATGCGCTCACGAGAGCAATAACACTTGTAAGCCGTGCCCTCTTTCAGCATCTGAGCGATGATCTCATTGTAACGATCGAAGCGTTTGGTCTGATAGTAAGGCCCTTCGTCCCAATTCAGGCCCAACCATTCCATCCCTTCCAGAATGGCATCAACCGCCTCCTGAGTAGAACGCTCAAGATCCGTATCTTCGATACGCAGCACAAACTCGCCATTATTGGCACGGGCGTGCAGCCAGGAGTATAGAGCAGTACGGGCACCGCCCACATGAAGAAAGCCGGTAGGGCTGGGAGCAAAACGCGTCTTGGTGGTCATAATTGAACACTAACCTTAAGAATAAACGCCTGCCAGGCAGGCAAATGAAAAGTGCGCATATTCTAGCAGCCTAACCCTACAGGGGAAAAGGGCTCTGGCCGACAGTCATAAGATAGATATTGCAGTCCTGACTTGACATGACATAAACAAAGCAGGCCCAGATCATTATCCTGGGCTGCAATACCATCGCTTCTTTCACTCTGGCTAAATTTTCAACTACGCTTCAGGAAAGCATCTTTTTTGTGGAACAGAGGCTATGACAGGAATCAGTCAATCGGCTTCCCTCGCCAGCATTGCGGCCTATTTGAAGCACACCAACGACTATGACGAGCAAACAGCGCAAAAAGAAGCCAGAGAAGTGATGCATAACCTGGTGACTATGCGTCAGAAAGGCTTTATTACCGGCTGGTACTTTGACGAGCAGGGGCACCTAGAGCTACTGCCCAGTGACGCCATCCTCAAGCGCATAGATCCCCCCAAGTAAATCAAAGTCGCAATAGGCGGTTTTCCACCCAAAGTCGACAGCACCGTGAGCAAGATCTCACCCAAACAGCAAAAAGGTGTGACAAACATCAAATAAACTACACTTTAGCAACCAATGAGTTACAAAAAAGTAATCAAGTTGGCGCACTACTTGCCTTAACCAATACAGACCTTAGGGAAAGTCGGCTGTATTCCCGCTGGAGATACGCACTTTGGGGTACGTATTTTTCAATAACTCAAGAGCATATAAAAAGGACACATCATGAGTGCATTCAATCCATCCAAACTCTTTACCCGGTTACTGAAAACCCTTGCCAAAGTGACAGCTTTGGCCGGCGCATTGGCGAGCTTCTCGGTTCTGGCAGAACCGGTAGAGATTAAGTTTTCCCACGTTGTGGCAGAAAACACCCCCAAGGGCCAGATGGCACTGAAATTCAAGGCCTTGGTCGAAGAACGCCTGCCGGGTGAATATCAGGTCAGTGTGTTCCCCAACTCACAACTCTTCGGAGACAACAATGAACTGGCCGCACTGCTGCTCAACGATGTGCAGTTGGTTGCGCCATCACTTTCCAAGTTCGAGCGTTACACCAAAAAACTGCAGCTGTTCGATCTGCCGTTTTTGTTCAAAGACATGGCCGCTGTCGACAAGTTCCAACAGAGTGAAGCCGGGCAAAAGCTGCTGAACTCCATGAAGCGAAAAGGCGTTGTTGGCCTCGGTTATCTGCACAATGGTATGAAGCAGTTCTCTGCCAATGAGCCGCTGCTGTTGCCCAAGGACGCCAGCGGCAAAAAATTCCGGGTTATGGCCTCTGACGTGCTGGCGGCTCAGTTTGCCGCCGTCGATGCAACTGCGGTTAAAAAGCCCTTCTCCGAGGTGTTCACCTTGCTGCAAACCCGCGCCATAGATGGTCAGGAAAACACCTGGTCCAATATCTACTCCAAAAAATTCTTCGAGGTGCAGAGCCATATCACCGAAAGTAACCATGGTGTGCTCGACTACATGGTGGTGACTTCCAACACGTTCTGGAAGAGTCTGCCCGGCGATAAGCGGAAAATCATCAAAGAAGCGCTCGATGAGGCCATTGCCTACGGTAACAAAATTGCCGGTGACAAGAATGACCAGGACCGCCAGTTGATCATCGACTCCAAACGCTCTTTGGTGGTTGAGCTCACCCCAGAGCAACGCCAGGCCTGGGTTGATGCAATGAAGCCGGTATGGGCTAAATTTGAAGACCAAATCGGCAAAGACGTGATAGATGCCGCCGTGGCCGCCAACCAGTAAGTCAGTATGGGGGCTCCGGCCCCCGCAATTTCTGCGGAGAGCAATATGATTTCACGCGCCTTGGGCTACTTTGAGGAAGGCTTTCTCAACTTATTGATCACCCTGATGACGGTACTTGTCTTTGTCGAAGTCGTTGCCCGCTTCTTTTTCAATACAGGGTTTCTCTGGATGCAGGAGCTGACATTGACCCTCTGTGGTTGGTTTGTCCTCTTTGGCATGTCATACGGCGTTAAAGTCGGTGCCCATATAGGTGTCGATGCCTTCGTCAAAAAGCTTCCCAGGACAGGCCGCAAATACGCCGCTATGCTGGCTGCTGTCATCTGTTTGATCTATTGCGGCCTGTTCCTTAAAGGCAGCTGGGATTACCTCAGCCAGATGTATCAGATTGGGATACCCATGGAAGATATCGACTTCCCCCATGCCCTGGTTGCCAAACTGGACCCCGACTTTGCCTGGGAAACCCTGCGCATAGATGTGGAAGATCCGGCAGTACCGCTGTGGATCTCCCAAAGCATTCTGATTATCGGTTTTGCCATGTTGACCTGGCGTTTCATTGAACTGTTTTTTGCCATTCTGACCAACCGTTCACAAGGATTCAGCTTCCACGATGAAGCCAAGGAAAGCATGCACCTGACAGACGAAAACGAAGCCGGCGAAGACAAAAACAACTCAAAGCATGAGTAGGTAATGCCATGACAATAGCTACCCTCTTTATCGTCTTATTTGTTTGTATGCTGCTCGGCATGCCCATTGCCATTGCACTGGGTTTCTCCAGCATGCTGACTATTTTACTGTTTTCCAACGATTCGCTGGCCTCTGTGGCCCTGAAACTCTATGAGTCCACTTCAGAGCACTACACTTTGCTGGCGATCCCTTTCTTTATTTTGTCCTCGGCCTTTCTCTCCACCGGCGGCGTCGCCAGGCGGATCATCGACTTTGCCATGGACAGCGTCGGCCATATCCGCGGCGGTTTGGCCATGGCCTCGGTCATGGCCTGTATGTTGTTTGCTGCCGTCTCCGGCTCTTCTCCGGCCACAGTGGCAGCTATCGGCTCCATAGTTATCGTCGGCATGATCCGCGCCGGATATCCACAAAAGTTTGCCGCCGGGGTTATTACCACCTCCGGCACCCTGGGAATACTGATCCCACCATCGATTGTGATGCTGGTTTATTCGGCAGCTACCGAGGTATCGGCGGCGCGGATGTTTATGGCTGGACTGATCCCTGGCTTACTGGCGGGGATGTTGATCATGCTGGCCATCTATATAGTAGCCCGTATCAAGGGCTTGCCCTCCCTACCCTTCCCCGGGATTCGCAAGCTCTCTATCTCAACGGCTAAGGCCATGGGTGGCCTGATGTTGATTGTCATAGTGCTGGGCTCCATTTACGGCGGGGTCGCCAGCCCCACGGAAGCCTCGGCAGTCGCCTGCGTCTATGCCTATTTCATTGCCGTCTTCGGCTATCGCGATATCGGGCCTCTGAAAAATGTCGCCTGGCGCAATCCTGGTGAGCCTAAAGTCAAAGCCATAGGCCGCAATCTGGGGTACAGCTTACTGGGGTTACTCAAGACGCCGGCCGACAAAGAGATACGCGCCGTCGTCAGGGATGGCGCCAAAGTCAGTATCATGCTGCTGTTTATCATAGGCAACGCCATGTTGTTCGCCCATGTATTGACCACAGAGCGGATCCCTCACATGATTGCCGAAAACATAGTCGGCATGGGCCTGCCTGCCTGGGGCTTTCTCATCATAGTCAACCTGTTGTTGCTGGCCGCAGGTAACTTTATGGAGCCATCTGCCATTTTGCTCATCATGGCTCCCATCCTATTCCCCATCGCCACCCAGTTGGGGATCGACCCAATTCACCTTGGGATCATCATGGTGGTCAATATGGAGATAGGAATGCTAACGCCGCCGGTGGGGCTTAATCTGTTTGTGACCTCGGGGATCACAGGCAAGAGCATAGGTTGGGTAATCCACGCGTGCCTGCCTTGGCTGCTGCTGTTACTGGGGTTCCTTATTCTGATCACCTATGTTCCTCAAGTGTCCCTGTTCCTGCCCGAGTATCTGGATTCACTGCGGGG
This sequence comes from Shewanella sp. BJSY2023SW007, assembly GCF_047314525.1. Lineage (NCBI taxonomy): Bacteria > Pseudomonadati > Pseudomonadota > Gammaproteobacteria > Alteromonadales > Shewanellaceae > Shewanella > Shewanella sp. BJSY2023SW007. Next base: position 5,579 of record NZ_JBKORL010000002.1, read on the forward strand.
CTTTTAATCCTTGAAATCAACAGGGCTATCGGCGAGTCTAAGACTCGCCGATTTCTTACGCCGGAACTACACCGCAATGACGCCGGGACAATAAGATGCCGCTCAACAACAAGACCCGAAAGCGCCTGCTTATCACCACCATGCTGATGACGGGTCTGTTTATTACCCTCAAACTGACCTACTGGTACCATCTGGATAAGGGATTCACCCAATACCAGGCCCTGGCAGACAAACAGCTCAGCGAAGTCATAAGCTTTATTGAAGGCGCACTCATTCGCTATGAGAGTATTCCCCATGTGCTGTCCACCAACCCCATGCTGGCCCGGGTAATCAAGAGTAGCGCAGACAAGCGCGAAATCAGCAAAATCAACAAGTACTTTGAAGAGATACAGCATGTCACCGAAGCCTCAGATATCTATCTGCTCAATAGCCAAGGGGATGCTATTGCCGCCAGTAACTGGCAGCAAGCCTATTCGTTTATCGGTCAGAATTATGCCTTTCGCCCCTACTACACAGAAGCCATAGCCGGCAGGCTGGGCAGCTATTACGCCGTCGGCACCTCGTCCAACACCAGGGGGTTTTATTTCTCCTACCCGATTTACGATCAGGGTAAAGTACTCGGTGTCATAGTAGTCAAGGTCGATATTGCCGATATTGAAGAGCAGATGACGGGGCTGGCCAAGGCGGGCCAGTATGAACTGGCCATCAGCGGTGAGGATGAAGTCATCTTTCTGGCCAGTATTGCCAATTGGCGCCTGAGGTCACTGCAACCCCTGGCTGCGGAAAGGTTGCAACAGATAACCCTTAGCCGCCGTTATGCCGACCGTAAGCTGCAGGAACTCAGGATAGATCCACCCTACCGGCAGGAAACTCTCCCCCACAGGGCACTGTATCGGATAGAAAACGATCAAGGCCGGGCCCAATATCTGGATACCCGCAATGAAATGATCAAGGTAGGCTGGTATGTACATGTGCTGACACCTGTGGCACCTTTGTATCGTTCACTGCCCCCTGTGATGCTGCTGTCCGCCAGTATCTTTCTGTTGCTGGCATTGGGGCTGCTGTTCAGTCTCGAGCGGCGCCGTAACCTAAGACGCATGCGCCAGGCCCAGAGCCAGCTGGAACATAGGGTCAAAGAACGTACCCGGGAGTTGGAAGATGCCAACACCCAACTGAAACAAACCCAGGATGAATTGATCCAGGCCGCCAAGCTGACTGTCATCGGCAGTCTGTCTGCCAGCATCAACCATGAAATCAATCAACCATTGGCGGCGCTGCGCAGTTATGCCCAAAACACTCAAACCTTTCTTGGTCGGGGCATGCATGACAAGGCACAGGAAAATCTGGTCACCATCATCAGCCTAACCGACCGCTTGGCGGAAATAGTTGCCCAGTTCAAGAGCTTCACCCGTAAGAGTCAAGGCCAGGACAAGCCCACCAGTATCAATGAAACCGTGCAGGAGGCGCTGACCATAGTGCATCCGGAAATCGACAAGCAGGGGATCCGGCTCGAACTGCAGCTCCCGGGTAAGCCCTGGTGCTTCTACGGCGATAAAATACGCCTGCAACAGGTACTGGTGAATCTTATCAGCAATGCCATAGTCGCCATGCAACGAGTCGATGAGCGTTTGTTGACCATCAGCATCAGCGTAGAAGATATGCTGTGTATCCGTATTCAGGATTCCGGCCCAGGCGTCAACGAAAGCCAGATGGAGAAAATTTTCGAACCCTATTTTACCACCAACCAACGACAGGGATTGGGTCTGGGACTCTCCATCTCCCGCCGAATTGTCGAGTCCATGCAGGGCTCCATCAGCGTCGCCAACGCCGCCGAAGGTGGCGCTATATTTCAGATCCTGTTGCCTCTGTATCTCGGCGAGGAAAACCAATGAGCGAACAAGAATACACAGTCCTGATCCTGGACGACGAACCCCATATAGGCACAGTGCTGAGCCAGTTATTTGATCTCGAAGGCATCAATGCCAAGGCATCGACCCAAGCGAAAGAGATCTTGCGCCACCTCAGCCGCGACTGGATGGGAGTGGTCATTACCGATGTCAACATGCCCGGCATGGATGGCATCAGTGTCATGCAGCAAATCAAACAGCTGGATGCCGATCTGCCGGTGATACTGATCACCGGCTTTGGCGATATTGCCATGGCGGTCAGCGCCGTTAAGCAGGGCGCCTATGACTTTCTGGAAAAACCCTTCAACAACGAACATATACTGGACGTCGTCAAGCGGGCACTGGACAAGCGCAGCCTGACGCTGGAGAACCGCAAGCTCAAGCAAGAGCTGGAATCCCAGAGCCTGCCAGGCCCAAGGATCCTCGGCAACAGTCCGGGTATCCGTCAGATGCGCCATCTCATCCACCAGGTGCTGGATACTCCGGCCGATATCCTGATTGAGGGTGAAACCGGCACTGGCAAAGAGTTGGTTGCCCGTTACCTGCACGATCACAGCCCCAGACACGGCGCTAACTTTGTCGCCATCAATTGTGGTGCTATCCCGGAAAACATCATAGAGAGTGAGCTGTTTGGTGCAGAAGCAGGAGCCTTTACCGGCGCCGACAAGACCCGGATTGGCAAATTTGAGTACGCCAACGGCGGTACCCTGTTCCTCGATGAAATTGAAAGCACACCTATGGCATTGCAGGTCAAGCTACTGCGTGTACTGGAAGACAGGAGAGTCGAGCGTCTGGGCTCCAATAAATCCATAGCGCTGGATATCAGGGTGATTGCCGCGACCAAGGTCGACCTCAAAGAACTGTGCCGCCAGGGCAGCTTTCGCGAAGATCTCTTCTATCGTCTCAATCTGGTGACTGTGGCCATTCCGCCGCTGAGGGAGCGACGGGAAGATATTCCCTTGCTGTTTCTGCACTTTGCCCGTATCGCTTCGGCCCGCTACCACAAGGCGCTGATTGCCCTTGGCGGTGAGCAGCAGGCCCGTCTCAGTACCCATGAATGGCCCGGCAATGTGCGCGAATTGAGAAATCTGGCGGAACGTTATGTTCTGCTTGGCGCCGAGGCAGCCTTTGCCGGCGCCATGGGCAGCAGTGACAGCCTGCAAAGCGGCATGTCACTGACTCAAAGGGTGGAGTTTTTCGAAAGACTGCTGATTGAAGAAGCCCTGGCGCACAACAAGGGCTCCATCAAGCTGACCATGGAACAGCTGGAGCTACCGCGCAAGACCCTCTACGACAAGATGCGCAAATACGGTCTTGAGCGTAAAGACTACCTCAACGATGCCCCCTGAGGCGTATCCATCTCCTGGCTGAGCGGCTGTTTTTGCCGCCAGCCAAGGCGCCAAACCGCCAGCGAAGTCAAAAACAGCAAAACCATGGATCCCATCACCACGCCCTGCCACTCGCCCCGCTGCCAGAACAGCATCAAAAAAGGGCCTCCCATTGCGGCGCCAAGGTAATAGCAGCACAGATACAATGAAGTTGCCTTGGCCCTGTGGCTGCTGGCACGCATGGCCACAAAGGAGTTACAGCAACTGTGGGTAATAAAGAAACCGCAGGAGGTAAGCAAAAAGCCTACGCAGATCCACACCTGGGTATCCAGCAGAGTCAGCAGACTGCCGCACAACATCAGCAACAAGGAAATTCTGAACAAAGGCAACTGTCCATGGCGGGCAATCCACCTGGCGGTGTAATACGATGCCAGTGTGCCGCTCGAATAGCAGAGGAAGATCAGTGTCGCCTCAAACCGGCTCCAATCATAAGGCGGTGCCATCAAGTGCAACTGAATAAAGCTGTACTGGTTGACCATCATCATAAATGCCAGCCCACCGATAAGGTAAGCCAGTCGCATCTGACCATCCTTGAGGTGATGCACAAAACCCCGTAAGTCTTCACTGCCACCGCGCCAGAAACGCCACTGTTTCGGCAGCCGTTCTCGCTTGGCGGCGCTGACGGCATTGGGCAGCAAATAACTGACCAGCGCCACCCCAAACAGACTCACCGCCAGCAGCAGCCACATGGCATCCTGCCACAATAGATGTTGCGACATCAGCCCACCAAACAGCCGACCGATAATGCCACCGAAACTGTTGGCGGTAATGTAAACCGCCGCGGCCTTGAGCATGGTCTCAGGTCTGAGCTGCTCCTTGAAATAAGCCATGGCGATGGCCGGCACAGCCGCCAGCAATATCCCCTGAAGCAACCTCACAGCCACCAACGCATTGAAGTCTTTAACAAATACCAACAAGATATTGGACAGCGCCAGAGCCCAGAGGCTGATAATAATCGGCTTGTGACGGCCAATTCTGTCCGAAACTATGGCATAGCCAAGCAAGGAAAACGCCAGCGTAAAGCTGGTAACAGACAGTACCAGAGTTGACTTGGCCGCCGTTACCTGAAAATGCTCGGCAATCAAAGGCAGCATCCCCTGCATCAAATACAGATTGATATAAACCACCACTGAGGCCACGCACAGTGCCCAAATCAAACGGGTATCACGCGCATGTCGGCCAACGGCTTCGACCTTAGTCACTCTGACCTCTTAAATTAGCAAAGGATTCACCACAACAAGGTTAGCACCGGGCAATGCATAACAATAATAGATAAATAATATCGATTTCATCAATTTTTGTTATGCTTGAAAAACTTCCTCAAGATTATCCGCAAGAGTAAGGCGAGACGTGGACATCAGACAACTAAAACACCTGGATAACCTGGTTAAGTACGGCAGTTTCACCCGAGCAGCAGAGAAGCTGAATTTGGCCCAACCCGCCCTCAGTCAGAGTATCAAGCGGCTGGAACAATCTCTCGGCGTCACTCTGGTCGACCGTAGTGGCAGTCGCCAGGAAAACGGCATTCGCCTCACTGCCGAAGGGCTGGCGCTGCATCAACATGCGGTATTGATCCTCAAACAGCTGAGTCAGGCAGAAGCCCATATCCGGGCCATGGCCGAGCTGGCCAAGGGCGAAGTGCGAATTGCCGTGCCCGGTATGTTGGGCTCTTTCTACCTGCCGTCACGGGTGATGGCCTTTCGCCATCAGTATACTGATTTGAAGCTGTCTCTGTTTGAGGGAGGCACCCGCGATGCCCTGAGGATGCTGGAGCAGGAAGAGGTTGATATAGCGATTATCACGGCCCAGGATCTCAAGCCTGAGTTCGAGTCCTGTCTGTTAATTAGAGAGCAGATGGTGGTAGCTTCAAGCCCTGAACACCCCTTGGCCACAAACGAGGCCGTAACGCTGGAGCAGTTTTTCGCCCATGAGTTAGTGATGTTCAAACCCGGTTATTTTCATCGTGAATGGATGCTGAGCCGAGCCAGAGAGCTGCAACTCGAGCCTAGGATCGCCTTTGAAACCAACCTGATAAACCTGATAAAACAGATTGTAAGTCAAGGATTTGCCGTCACCAGCGTGTTGGAAATGGTGGTCAATGAAAGAGATGACATCATCGCCCTGCCCTTCGCACCGCCAGTGTATCTCGACCTGCATATTGCCTGGAAGAAACAGCGCCCGGTGAGCCAGGCCGACCGAGCCTTTGTGGAGTTTTTGCTGGCCAATAAGTAAAAAATCTCATCGCAAGTCTCTTTCCATATTTGAGAAATGGAATGAAATATATAGAAAAATATTTTAACAAAATTCAAAAGGCAGAAGCTTAAGCCCCTGCCTATTCCTCTTATCAATCCCTTTAAATATACTATCAATAAAGAGAGGCTCATACTCAACTTAATCACCAAGCTTGATAGAAGTCCTGTGCCAGATCCAATTCTGCTCTGAGGACCTGTGGATTCTGTTTTATTGAACCCAAAACCTTTAACAAATCGCTTCCATCCGGTGCAGATAACAGAAGGAGGTTATTATCACTTCGCCAATCCAAACGCAAATTATGCTGTTGAGAAAATTCGGTAGCCGAGACGCCTTCTGCCAATTTTATAATGAATTTCCCTGTTGGAATCGCAATAACACCACCAGCAGAATCAACCAAAGGTTGCCCCTTTGATAAAGTCTCTGCCTTTACAACTCTATCATTAATTTTTACCAATAGGGTATCCATATCATAAACTTCGGGAGCGACTTTATCCAATAAAGAATCATCTTTCAAAAAAGCTTTAGCCTGCACTGTCATAGACATAGCAGAAATAAGTAACGAAACAACTATCACTGTGATATTTTTCATATTCTCCCCTTATTAAGAAGCGCTTACGGCTTGGTGACCGTGAATACGTAAAGACCAGGATTTGAGTACTCCATTAGCCTCATTTTCCAATAGTTTTTCTTCTAAATTTACCGTTCCTTCTCGGTAAATGTATCCCTGTTCGCCACTATTTACATCGATAACCTTTAAAGTCCAATTTCCTCTGGCATTTTCACCATAAAAAGCATTGGATAACATGGGAGTATTTGTGTATCCGGAGTTTCGAATAGGAACAAATCCATTATAAGGCGTCATAAGAACGCTGCGAGTACCAGAAGGCGAAATTAACTCAACAGCCAGATCAGCCAAACGCTTATGCTCTGCTGTAAGATTAATTTGTACGCCTTCAATAATCCAATCTGAATCGAACCTCTGTACATCACTGACGCCTTCCAGGGAGGCGTCCGGTATTGCCGCATTCAATTCGGTACGAGACAAGCTATCGCTTATCCGATATTCGCCTAAATTCGCTTTATAATTTCTAGCCATGGCAACCGCTTTGCTGACATCAATGCGCCCGAAACCATAAAAATCATGGAATTTAAACCCGGCAGCATTGGTAAACCAAGCAGGCACGGCTTCATAAAGCTGACTAGCGTCCGTATTTAATGGAACTCTGATGGGCTGAATATTGACATCTACCTGCTTGGACGTCATGGCTAGAATATGCCGGATATCACGCCAGGAGAGTGATGGATTGACGCTCATTATCATGGCAATCGCACCACTGACATTCGGGGCCGCCGCCGAAGTGCCATTCATATTGGAGACATAGTCACACTCAAGATTGAGCGGATGCTGGCCCCCATTAAAAGGGGTTCTGGGGCGCTCTTGGGTAACCGAACTGCCTTTGTCACAACCAGCTCTGTCCGTTGTCACAATTGCAGGGTTATAAGTACCAAACTCCCCGCCGGGAGCGTTAACAAAAACATTGGCCCCCACAGATGAATAACTGCTGCGTTTACCATTTGCACTTCCTGCGCTGACCACAAGGTTATAGAGGTTGGTATTATTCGGAGACATGTTGGCATTGTGATAGGGTAATCCTTTATTGGCCGGCCTATTTTCATCTCTGGCTGTATAGAAGTCTTTTGGTAATAAATATCTAGGTTGCCCTGTAGCGTTATAACCCAAAAAATTATAATTATATCCATTACCGGCAGACTTAACGAAAACACTGCCCTTGCCATTAAAACTCTTGGTTGTCACCTGCTGATAAACTTCAAACTCATTTTCTCTCATTAGGCCTGGAATCACAGGTTGGTTTCCATAACTTTGGTTAAACACCCTGGCTCGGTCGCTATAAGCACTGGCGCCATGGGATTTGGCGAAATTTTCAAAGGTTTGTACATTGCGGATTTCGCGGCTAGGATCTCTATCCAGGAAGTTAAAACCGATAAGCTTAGCTTCAGGTGCAACTCCCCGACCACCTATGCCATTCCACCCGGCAGCGGCTATGATTCCTGCAACCGAAGTCCCATGTGAAGCACTGTTGGAAAATGGTGTCGGGTCAACTGTACCTGTGATTAGATTATAGGATCCGCCCGCAATCACATTGGCACTGAGATCCGGATGGCTGATCTCCAGACCATCATCTACCACAGCGACAATGACGCCTTTGCCGGTAGCACCTGAAGCTATGGCATCATTGACGTTGATATCTTCACCGAGCACACCACGGTTTCTGGCAAAGGCATTTTGGCCGGTATTTTTCAAATGCCACTGATGCTGATACAGAGGGTCGCCTCCCTTTATTCTCAAGGTTAATGCAGAAATAGATTCACTCTTACCGTCACTGACTTTGAAACGCACGACTTCTGTGCCTTCCAACGCATCTGTCTGGTAACTGAAACTCCCCTTGGCCGCATCATTGATGGTCAAAGTCCCTAGCTTGACTTCATTGGGATCAACCAGTGAAAAGGTGATCCCTCCTTCGGCATCTTTTCCTTCCAGTTGTCCATTGAGACGTACTGATTGACGAACGTCATAGGTTACATCCCGGCTTTCCGGAGGAGTATTTACCGGCTCAGGTGCCTTCTTGCTGTCACTGCCACAGCCCGCCAATAAGGCTGCAGCTATACTCAGTGAAATAACCGACTTATGCATGCTTCTTTTCCTTTTGATAATAAAACGTCATATCGCCGAAAACTGGTTTTCGGAAACAGCTAGTTAATAGGTATGACGTACTTTTTTATTGTTATAGTTTGGCCAAAATCAAGTATTAACATATGTATCATATGTATCAACTAATTCAATAATAGAAAAACAACAAGCAGAAAAAATCCGACTTACGATACAAAATACGTTATTTTAAGTATTTTATAAAAACTAAAAAAAGAAATGGTAAACCTATAAATATAAAAACAATTTCCTATATAAACCAAATCGCAAATGTAATAAAAACAGCATGCCGTTTAAACAATTGGTTACAAATTGCCGGCTGGATTTTATTTTTAAAAGCCTGTTATTAACAGAAAGACATCATTTTATAAGAGAAGTTTTTCAAACACGGGGGTATTTGGAAGGTTATTCTATAGTCACCGTATAGATGACTATAAAACAAGAAAACTACTGAGCATCCGCTTGATTTTCAGGTGCGGCATCAATAAAGGCTGGCAACGTCAAGCACTCATCATTAATACGGCAAATATTGGGATAAGGAGACAAGTCGATATTAAAACGTTTGGCATTATAAACCTGGGGAACCAGACAGATATCCACCAGGCTGACCTGGTCGCCAAAACAATACTTGCCCGAGTACTGCTGCAACTGCTGCTCCAATGCGCCAAAGCCCTGTTCGACCCAGTGGCGATACCAATCATTCTTGGCCGCATCATCCAACTTGAGCGTCCCGGTCAGATACTGCAACACCCGCAAGTTGTTCAAAGGATGGATCTCACAGGCAATTCCCATTGCCATGGCCCTGACCAGCGCCCGCTGTTCAATATCACCCGGCAACAGTGCCTCACCGCCAAAGGCTTCATCCAGATATTCAATGATCGCCAGCGATTGGGACAACACCAACTCGGCTCGCTCGTCGGTGTCATCCGTCACCACCAAAGCCGGTACCAACTCCTGCGGGTTTAGCGCCTTGAAAGCGGCCTGATGCTGCTCGCCGCCATTGCGCACCAAATGAACCGAAAGCTGCTCGGCGCAAAGTCCCTTGAGGTTGAGCGCAATCCGCACCCGATAAGCAGCGCTGGAGCGCCAGTAACCATATAATTTCAACATAAGTTGTTCTCCCAAAGCTCGCTAACCTTAGATTGCGACTCCGCTCTGGTGACGCTTTATCCAAAGCCTTAACGCTGACACATTCGAAGGCAATACCAAGCCGGTATAAAAACCAACGGGGCTTTATGGAAGGTGCAAAGGACTAAGGCCATTTGCTGCGAACCACGCCTTGCATCCAGGCCTGTAAGCCGACGCAGAGCACACATGGGACTTGTTCGCACCTTCCTTATCTTTATTGAAAGCCCCGTTTTGTTATCGAGTTATTTTACTCGGCTATATACTCAACTACCTGCTGATCTATCGTGCCGAAGATGCTGTTCCCGGCATCATCCAGCATTTCGATTCTGACCCTGTCTCCAAAGCCCATAAATGGCGTGACGGCCTTGCCCTCGGCAATTACTTCCAGCATGCGCTTTTCGGCCAAACAGCTGGAACCTGCGCTTCTGTCATAGTTGGAAATGGTGCCCGAGCCTATGATGGCACCGGCACCCAAGGGGCGGGTCTTGGTGACATGGGCGATCAGCTCGGCAAAGTTAAAGGTCATATCCACCCCGGCATTGGGCTTGCCGAACAGCTCGTTGTTCAGATGGGTGATCAGCGGCAGATGAACCCGGGTATCCTGCCATTTATCCCCCAGCTCATCCGGTGTGATTGCCACCGGTGAGAAACTGCTGGAAGGTTTGGACTGGAAGAAGCCAAAGCCCTTGGCCAACTCGGCCGGGATCAGGTTACGCAGCGACACATCATTAACCAGCATCAACAGCTTGATGTGAGAGGCGGCGTTTTCAGCGCTCACGCCCATGGGTACATCATCTGTGACCACGGCAATTTCCGACTCGAAATCTATGCCCCAATCTTCGCTTGCCAGCGGGATATCGGCTCTGGGAGCGATAAAGCTGTCTGAACCGCCCTGATACACCAGGGGATCTGTCCAGAAAGACTCCGGCATTTCGGCACCGCGGGCTTTGCGTACCAGCTCAACATGATTGACATAGGCGCTGCCGTCGGCCCACTGATAAGCGCGGGGAAAAGGTGACAGACAACGACTCTCGTCGAAGTCCTGAGTATTGTCCAACATGCCGGCATTCAGGGCATCGGAAAGCTCTCTGAGCTGAGGTTCCAGCAGTGACCAACTGTCGAGCAATTGCTGCATGGTCTGGGCTATGGCGGGGACAGCCACTGTCTTCTTCAAATCTCGGCTGACCAACATGAGTTGACCATCGCGGCGTCCATTGTCATATGTCGCTAATTTCATACCTGCTCCTTCCTGTCTCTGCCCGGATTAATGGTTTTCATCAGGCTATGTGCCCGGCTCAATCCGTTTCTGTTATCCCGCCAGTAATACCTCATGCCGCGGGCAATGAAAACTCTGTGACTCACTTCACGTTTAACCGCTTTGAGAACCGGTTTGTAAACTTTCACTGACGCTTGCCAACCGCAAGCGCCGGTAAAGGCTTTGCGGTCAAAGATAGCCTAAATTTCAGCCATTCCGGCGGCAAATCCGCTTTACAGGGCTTCAGCGCTTCTTGCTGATCTCATATTCCCTGAGTTTATTGGCAATGGCGGTGTGGGATACCCCCAACTTTTTCGCCAACTGGCGGGTACTGGGGTACGCCGGGTAGAGCCGCCTCAGCAAACCGGCTTCGAACTGTTTCATGGCCTGATCCAAGGTGCCTTCAAACTCCTTGTCGAAATAGCCAAAACCTTCGGCATAAGAAGGCAGTTTCAACTGTTCTATGGTCAATTCGGCCGAACCGTCCCACATGGATACCGCTCTGAATACAGCGTTTTTCAGTTGCCGCACGTTTCCCGGCCAGGCATAGGTCAACAGATGATCGCGACAGGACGCCGAGATCCGCCGCACCGGGCTGGAAAGCTGCTGGCTGTAGTGTTCAAGGAACATCTCCGTCAGCGGGATAATATCGACCCTGCGTTCACGCAGCGCCGGCATATGGAAACTCAGTACATGAATTCGGTAGTAGAGATCTTCACGGAACTCACCGGTCTGACACAACTCCGCCAAATTCTTCTGGGTCGAGCAGATGATACGGACATCGGCGCGCACCTCTACATCGCCGCCGATACGGCGGAAACTGCCATCCTGCAGCAAGCGCAACAATTTGACCTGAGCGGCCTTGGACATCTCGGCAATTTCATCGAGGAAGACGGTGCCGCCCTTGGCTTCTTCGAAGAAACCCCGCTTAACCACCTCCCCCTTACTGACATAACCAAACAGCTCCTCTTCTGCGGCACTGTCGGGCATGGCGGCGCAGTTGATGGCAATAAAGGGTTTCTCCCGCCGCATGCTGGCATCGTGACAAGCCCTGGCCATCAGCTCTTTGCCTGTGCCGGTTTCTCCGGTGATCAGCAAAGGCGCATCCAGCTGTGCCATGCGCTTGGCCTGCTTGAGTACCTCTTTCATTTTATCGCTGACAGCCAGCACGGAATCAAAGCCGCTGCTCTGGCTCTGCAGCGCGTTGAACTGTTTGCCCACCCGCGCCGGCGACTTAAGCGCCACCACGGCGCCGGCGAGAATGCTCTTATCGTTTTCATCCGGCAGATAGATGGGCAGCATTTCGGCCAGATATTCATTGCTGCCAATAGAGACCCGAGTGGCCTGCGCCAACACCTTGGGCTCACTGAGCCAGCGACCAAAATTGAAGCCTTGCACCCAGTGATTGAGGGATTCATCTATTACTTCATGTTCGGCCATGTCCAGAATAAGCAAGGCCGACTCGTTGACAATACGAATTCGCCCCTTTCCGTCGAGAGAGAACACGGCATCCGGCAGGGTTTTCAATAGGGTTTTGAGGGCGTAATGCTCCTGCTCCGAGGGCATAAAAGAAACGGTTCTGACGTCGTGCACCCCTTCCACCTTACGGATTTGGGGCATCAACTCACTCAAGGTCTCAAAACCGACCTCGGCAAACTGCAAATATAAGAATCCCTTGTTACTGGCATCAATAGCGATAAGGTTAATCCCGTATCGCTCCAGCACCATTAAAATATCCTTGGCTAAACCAACGCGATCCTGACAACTAACTTCCAAGCGCATAACTGTCATTCCCTTTTATAATTCAGATTCTTTGGGATTATCGCCTGCTTTGAGAGGTCGGCAGGCGATGTAAAAATGCGCCCTATACGTTAGAAGGTTCTGACACAAGTGGCAAGCTCGCTTTACAGCGTATTTGTAACAAAGGGAGAGGATTCAGTGTGAAGACATAATCAACACACTGAATATATTAGGAAAAGATTAACCCAGCAACTGGTCTGTCTTGGCAGCCATGATAAAGTCGTTACGGTGCAGCCCCTTAATGGAGTGCGACCACCAGGTCACAGTCACCTTGCCCCATTCGGTGAGGATCCCCGGGTGGTGAAACTCTTCTTCAGCCAAGTCCGCCAGCTTATTGCTAAAAGCCATTGCCTGCCGGAAATTTTTAAACTTGTAAACCCGTTCCAGCTGCATGATGCCATCGCGCACCTGTACGCCCCAATCCGGGATCATCCGAATAAGCTCGGCAAGCTCGGCATCTGTCACCTTGGGAGCATCGGCGCGGCATGCTTCGCACTTCATATTGGCCAGTTCAGTCATAACATCTCCTTGAAAGTGGCCTGCACTCTTGCACACAGGCCATTACCGCCAGTATCAGCTGGCTTTGGGTTGAAATTTGGGGGTAAAGAGTCCCAGTCGTTTGGCTTGGGTAACCGCCTTCATAATGTCCATGCGGGCGATTTCATCGAGAAAATCAATATGCTCTATCTCGTAATAGATGGGCTGCATAATGTCTATCCGATAGGGAGTACGTAACACATCCAGCAGTTCAAAGGGTCTGCGCTCCGGCGTGTCGCTGAAGGCATACAGTGTCTCGCCCGGCGAGCTCAAAATACCGCCACCGTAAATTCTCAGGCCGTCGGTCTGGGTACGCAACAAACCAAACTCCACGGTAAACCAGTAGAGACGCGCCAAAAAGACTCTGTCTTCCTTGCTGGCATCAAGCCCCAACTGACCATAAATATGGGAAAAATGAGCAAAAGCCGGGTTGGTCAACAAAGGACAATGACCGAAAATCTCATGAAAGATATCCGGCTCCTGCAGATAATCAAACTCCTCCCTGCTGCGGATAAAAGTCGCCACCGGAAACTCCTTATTCGCCAGGAGTTCAAAGAAGCGCCCGAATGAGATAAGCGCCGGCACCGCTGCCGTCTTCCAGCCAGTGGTATCCTGCAACACGGCATCCAGCTCGCCCAGTTGCGGGATCCTGTCTTTAGGCAAGTCCAACGCCTTGAGCCCCTGCATGTATTCATCACAGGCACGGCCAGGCAAGTTGTGTTCCTGACGGGCATACAGCTCCTGCCAGATGGCGTGCTCGTCCTGCGGGTAATCTATTCGGCCATCACTGCCCGGGTGACGGGCCACATATTGAGTTGCTTTACTCATAGTCCATACTCACTGCCTGAATCGTTTCTGATTTCATGTTCACTCAAGGCCGCACTTTTGTTAACCAGCTCACACTTTATTTCCGGAGGCGAGCGAAGAAGATTTGTAAAGAATTGGTTACAAAATAGTATTTAGCTCGGTAAGTTCAGTAGCTTACTCTTGCAGCCCAGGCAGGATTTTTTGCAAGTTTCCAGCAAAATTAGCCCTTTTTGCAAATGGCTTTTCGGTGCCACTGCATTACAATAGGGGCTGATTTATCCCGAGCACCCAAGGTATCTGAATGCCGATAAAATCGACCACCATCCGCAAGGCGGTAATCCCCGTTGCGGGTCTTGGCACCCGTATGCTGCCGGCCACCAAGGCCATTCCCAAAGAGATGCTGCCGGTAGTAGATAAACCCTTGATCCAATATGTTGTCAGCGAAGCCATTGCCGCCGGCATCAAGGAAATCGTGCTGGTTACCCACGCCAGTAAAAACTCCATTGAAAACCATTTCGATACCAGTTTTGAACTAGAAGCCCAGCTGGAACGGCGGGTAAAGCGGCAACTGCTCAATGAAGTGCAGTCCATCTGCCCGCAAAATGTCACTGTGATCAGCGTCCGCCAGGCTCAGGCCAAAGGGCTGGGGCACGCCATTCTCTGTGCCCGTCCGGTAGTAGGTGATGAGCCGTTCGCCGTACTGCTGCCGGATGTGTTGATAGACGATGCTGCCAGCGATCTTTCCCGCGATAACCTGGCCGAAATGGTCAGCCTGTTCGACCGCACAGGAACCGGGCAGATCATGGTCGAGGGTGTACCTCACGAGAAGGTAGACCAATACGGAATAGCCGATGTCAACGGTCACGACCTTAAGCCGGGCGAATCCCAGCCTCTGCTTAAATTGGTTGAAAAACCGGATATCGACGAAGCCCCCTCCAACCTGGCTGTAGTGGGTCGCTATGTGCTGCCTGCCGCTATCTGGCCCTTGCTTGGCAAAACCCCAGCCGGTGCCGGTGATGAAATCCAGCTCACGGATGCCATTGCCATGTTGATGCAAAGCCAGCAGGTCAACGCTTACTATATGCGTGGCAAGAGCCATGACTGCGGCAACAAGTTGGGTTATATGCAGGCAACGGTGGAACATGCATTGCGCCACCCCGAGCTTGGATGTGAATTTGCCGCCTATCTGGGCGATTTGATAAAAGGATGTAAAGCATGACAATTTTGGTCACCGGCGGTGCCGGCTATATTGGCACCCACACACTGGTTGAACTTCTGGCCGCGGGCAAAGAGGTTGTAGTAATAGACAACCTGAGCAACTCAAGTGTCGAAGCCCTGGCCAGAGTCGAAGAGATCAGCGGCAAGAACGTACTCTTTTATCAAGGTGATATCCTCAACAAGGCATTCCTGCAGAAAGTCTTCAGCGACCACAGCTTCGAAGCCGTGATTCACTTCGCCGGCCTTAAGGCGGTGGGTGAGTCCGTTGCCCAGCCGCTCAGATATTATGAAAACAATGTCACTGGCACCCTTATTCTGTGCCAGGTAATGAAAGAATATGGCGTTCGCAACCTGGTATTCAGCTCATCGGCCACAGTTTACGGCGATCCCGCCAGTCTGCCGATCACCGAAACTTTTCCTACATCGGCCACCAACCCTTATGGTCAGTCCAAGTTGATGGTGGAACATATTCTGGCGGATCTGGCCGCAGCCGAACCCAACTGGAACATCGCCCGCTTGCGTTATTTCAACCCGGTCGGCGCCCACAAGAGCGGCCGCATCGGTGAAGATCCCAACGATATCCCCAACAATCTGATGCCCTTTATCGCCCAGGTTGCAGTCGGCAAGCGCGATAAACTCAGCGTCTTCGGCAATGACTACCCCACGGTAGACGGCACAGGTGTGCGCGACTATATCCACGTAGTTGACCTGGCCATAGGTCACCTCAAGGCTCTGGACAAGCTCGCCACCAATCCAGGTCTGGTCACCTATAATCTGGGAACCGGTCAGGGCTACAGCGTACTTGAGATGGTTAAAGCCTTTGAAAAAGCCTGCAAAAAGGCGATCCCCTTTGAGTTTGCCCCACGTCGCCCCGGCGATATCGCCGCCTGTTATGCCGACCCTACCCATGCCACCAAAGAACTGGGCTGGAAGGCTGAGCGCAACCTGCAGGATATGGCCGACTCCAGCTGGAACTGGCAATCCAACAATCCTAACGGTTACAAAGGTTAATCATGGATCTGTCCCGCAGACGCCTGTTCAGTCGCCGCAAGAGTGATGTGGTTCGGCCGCCCTGGAGCAAACCGGAAGCGGAATTTACCGACGCCTGTACTCGCTGCGGCGCCTGTGTGGATGCCTGCGAGACTCAAGTGTTAATCAAGGGGGATGGTGGCTTTCCGGAGCTTGACTTTCAGCGCGCCGAATGCAGCTTTTGTCAGGCCTGTGTCACCCACTGTGAACAGCCGGTATTCAGGCCTCTTGGCGAAGCGCCTTGGCGGCTCATTGCCCAATTTGCCGACAGTTGCCTCGCCCGCCAGGGGATTGTCTGCCAGAGCTGCAAGGATGCCTGCGACGAGCGGGCGATCCGCTTTCCGCCCCTTTTAGGGGCTACCGCCCTGCCGGTATTGGATGCAGAGCGCTGCAATGGCTGCGGCGCCTGCGTTGCGCCCTGCCCCGCCTCTGCCATCAAGCTACGAGAGCCAAACCCCGACTGACTCCCATCCGGGAGCCAAAAATCTGACTCCCACAGCGCCAAATATTAGTGGTTTTGTTACTTTGCGATAACAGGTAATATCGAGTTTCCCCTGATAAAAACCACTAAAAAGTACTATGTTTGGTAAAAATAAAAAAACGGCAGGGCTCACCTATATTGCCCAGGGCAGCAAGATTACCGGCGAAAGCCACTTCGATGATGAGACCCTAATCGGCGGCGCTATATATGGAAAGGTAACAGCTGAAAATAAGCTGATCATAGAAGCCAATGGCCTGGTTGATGGCGAACTTAACTGCCAAGAACTCAAGGTATCAGGGGTGTTTCGCGGTAAACTCCATTGTGAAAAATTGACTATCTGCGGTACCGGGACAGTCGAGGGAGAAGTCGCCAGTAAGTCGATGGAGATCTTCGAAGGTGGTCAATTTATCGGCATCAGAGTCAAAGACGAAGTTAACTTGCTTAAAGAGCTTGGTGATGATATTCCCCCAATGGCTGAACTCAAGCTCCAAACCCAAGAGTAGTGATCAAAAAACGCACTAACACAGGATCTTTATCACAGTTTATTCACAAAGATTTCGAAAAACGCATTGAATTGTGCTTAGTCACAGTATTCATATCTGTGCTGGTCTAGCATCTATCCCTAAAGAGGTACAAATCCATAGGATGGATGCTAATGTCAAGTCGATTATTGAAACAGCTGTGTGAGCTGGATATTTTTACCCTCATGGTGTTCAAGAACATCTATGAAACAGGGCACGCCAACTGTACAGCGCGAGAATTGGCAGTGTCCGCCCCTAAAATCAGCCGCTGCCTGGCGGCGCTGAGATTAGCCTTTGACGACGAGCTTTTCTATCGCCGTCAGCAACAACTCAAGCCTACACCTCTGGCGGAGAATCTATACCAACCGGTTTGCGATTTCATCCACTCAGTGCACCGTCTGGAACAACAAGTTCATCAGAGCCGTCTGCCCTCGAGCGATATCTGTATTCATGTAGCCGTAGCGCATGGGTTACTTTCCTCGCTGGCGATGAAACTGGGACAGACGAACATTCAACAGCAGTTGGGCCAGATCAGACTCTATCCCTGGCAAGATGATTCGGCAGAAAAAATTCACCGTGGGCAACTGGACTTGGGGGTCTGCCTGGAGCACCCCGAACAGCTGGATCTCATTCTGAGTTCGCTCGGGCAAACCATGGGGGTATGTGTTGTCAGCCGCGAAGATCATCCCCTGTGGCAAAGATCGCCGGCCATCACCCTCGAAGATATCAGCCAATATACTTTCGTTTACTTGACCATCAAGGGCTTCAACGAGCGCATGGATCCCATGGAGCTCTTCTGTCAGCAGGAAGGCATTCCCCTATCCCAGGTGCACGCCGTACACGACAGGGAAGAATGGCATGCTCATCTGTTGACCATGGGCAGTGTAGCCTTCAGCACCCCCAATGAAATGGCGCTTATTGAAGGCATGCCTGGCTTGAGAGTGCAACATCTGCCGGAAACCGAAGTAACTAAACTCCACCGGGCATTTTCGCTGCCAAGCTACTCCTTGGTGGAAAAGGCCCCCAGCTATCGCCGTTATTCCGAACAACAAAGAAAACTGTTGCTGAGCCTGGTCACTCAAGAACTTTACCCCAAGGCTGAATATTGAGAACTGATTGATTCCGGCTCATTACCTGGCATCTTTGCTACCTTCAGAATCAGCCCATTCTCCCATTTGTCCAAAACTATCTGCTACTTATAGCCAACTTCCGCTGGTAACTCTGTGCATTCGGTAATTTCAAAAACTGAAATTACCGATTTCGCCACTCGCCATTTCTTTATCAATTTATTAACTCTTATTTCACAAATAAAACAATAAATCAAAACTACTACTTTAGATGTATGTATATTCAAATAACTGCAAAGGCAGTACCCATAATTTGAATAAAGGGACGCTATGATGAAAAAACACAATAAGTCATTACTGGCGCTGGCTCTGACCAGTCTATTGTGCCTTACCGCATGCGGGGACGGTGAGGACGGAAAAGACGGAGCCCCCGGTGAACCTGGTATACCAGGCGAACCCGGACAGCCAGGTGCCCCCGCAGGTTCAAGTACTTCCACCATTATCAGTGCCGGCGATGTCAGTTTCGAGATAGTGCCGGCCGACAACACACTGGCAGGCGGCGAAACCTTCGCCCTCAAGTTCAAGGCTTCGGCCACCAACAGCTCAGGGGAGCGAGTCCCTCTGACTGGCCTGGATCAGGTCGCCCTCTACTCTATTACCGCCATGAGCAATGACTCGGGCAGCGGTGCACCGCTGCAATGGGTCAATAATGCCACGGCTCAGGAACTGGGCAGCTCCATGTATTGCACCCTGGATGGCACCTATAGCTCCAGAGGTCAGACTGGCGATGCCTGTCTCCTGGTTGAAGATCCGGCCGAACCAGGTACCTATACCGGCACTTGGGCACATGACGGGGTCGCCCCCATTATGAATGCCAACGACAACCTCAGCGCACCTCATCGCCTGTTCCTGCGCGCCTATAACCTCAAGGATGCCAGTGGCACAGCCATAGCAGACAAGGTGCTCTCTACGCCGCTGGATTATATTCCGGCATCCGGCGAACTGGTTGAAGCCACAGGTAAGGATACGGTAACAGATGCCGCCTGTATTGCCTGCCACAGTGAAGTCGAAGGCCGCATCGCCAAGATAAACGCGCACCACAACTACCAAAGCACAGAGAAATGCGTTGCCTGCCACAACCCGGCTCTGGTACCGAACGAAGCCCAAAAAGCCGAAGGTTGGGTATTTGATTTCGGTCCCATGGTTCACAGGCTGCATGCCGGCCATCACATCGCAGGTTTCCTCTCAGGTGAAGCCAAAGAGTACTTCGGTGAAATCGGCTTCCCGGCAGAAATTAACAACTGTGCCAGTTGCCACAACAACGGTGACTCCTGGAACGCCAATATCTACCGTGAAGCCTGTGTCGGTTGCCATATCAATGTCAACTTTGAAACCGGCGCCGGCCACTCAGACTTCAACCTGGCCCAGACAGATGACAGCCAATGTCAGTCCTGTCATGGCAGCGGAGCACTCAGCCCTATGCAAGCTCACAAAGTGGGTAAACGGGCTGAATATGCTGAGCTGTTGACCGTTGAATTCACCTCTGCCACGGCTGTAGCTTCTACCACAGCCGGCAATAAACTAGTCACCATCACAGCCAATGTCAGCTTCAATGGTCAACCACTGACAGATGCAGCTCAACTGGCGGTGCTCAATAAAGACGCTACTTTGATAGGCAATGTGGATACCAGAGGCGAAGTCACCCGCTGGGGCAGCAGGCCCGGTCTAGCCAGCGGCAACGCCGTCAATGGCGTGCTGACCCTGACTGCTGATGTACCGGAAGCTCAGGCGATGGGCACCATTTACGTCGGTACCGAGGCTAACTTCTGTGTCGATAACTCAGGTAAGATAGCCGCCTGTGCCGAAGGCATGCCATTCGATGCCGTCAATCCGATTGGCGCCACTTCAAGCGTTAAGTTCTATAACCTTGATGGTGGTGATGCTGTCACAGCCCGCTTTGCCATTGCAGAACGGATGAGCGCCAGCGAAGCCAAGTGTAATGCCTGTCACGGCACCCTGGACTATATCAAGGGTACCCGCCACGGCACCTACACCTTCGATCAGTGTATGGACTGCCACAACAACAGCTATGATGGCTCCTATCACGGCACCTCCGAGTACAATACAGGTAATCTGGATGCCGATGGCAATCCTATATTTGCCGAAGTCCCCGGACTCCTGTATGCCAACCGGGATCTGATGACAGTTGCCCACCGCTTCCACAGTGGTAACTGGGGTGAAGCCGCCATCTTCCGTGACGCTTCAGGCGAGCTGCATGGCTACCCTGCAGTGGAAACCGAGTGTACCGCCTGCCACAAAGACGACACACCGCTGTTCGCCGCCGACGGAGGTCTGACATCCGCCAAGCGTGGGATCAAGATTTCAGCAACCGAGTATATCTCCCCGGTTGCCGAATCCTGCCGTACCTGTCACGCTCACTCTGATGCGGCCGCTCTGGCCCACTTCAAGAGTAATGGTGCCTTAGTTGCCGGTGATGCTGCCACAGACGCCAACCTACCGGTTGAGTCCTGTGCCACCTGTCACGCCGAAGGAAAGACCTATGGCGTAGATAAGGTACACGCAGGGGGTGCTCACTAGTACCGTACCTTGAGGGCTGTCCCTGCAAGGCCCTCCCTCAACTCTGCAACAACAAGGGGACCCAACCGGGTCCCCTTGCCTTTTCTCAACTTACTTAAGCCATAACTTACAACTCAGTAGCCGACACCCTCTGCTGCCACAGCTGTCGCAGTTTATGGACAAAGCTCTCCGGCGGTTGATCCAATGCATCCACGGGAATATAGAGGTGATACCCCAAGTACTTGTCCAGCGTCAGGCAGCGGCGACCAAACATGGCCAATACACCTCGGTAGCGTTCATTATTGACCGTCAGGGGTTCAAACTCGGCGCTGAGTGCCGCTTCCAGTGTTTGCAGTTCTTCATCCTGGGCAGCAGCTGTCATCAGCAAGGGCCGCTGCTCCGACAAGAGCCCGGTCGCTAACCTCGGGGAAATGGCATCCAGTAATGGGTTGATACGTTTGAGCTTGAGCCCTATATAGGGCAACGTCAGTTGCTCCATACCTTGGGTGACTCTGGGCTGATCCAGCCGCTGAATATTATCCCAAGCCACAAACAAGCTACCGCGGCGATGGAAGAACCTCAGCCCTTCGGCGCTGAATTCAAGACTGACATGGGGCTCGAGCTGCTTGGCAATACCCAGCACCAAAGACACGGCCCCCAGGGCAAAACACGCGATTCCAGGGGCAAACATCCAGGGCCAACCGATAAACAACACCAACCCCAGGACTATGCCCAGCCCTCCAGCCAGAGTCAATGTAATGCCATTGCGCTTGCTGCCCGGCCTTATAGTGATAGTTTCCATAACGCTTTCGCTCTATTATCAGCGGCTTGTCAGCCGTTTATTCATTTCATGACCAGGGTTCAGAACCATTAGCGGCCGGTAACAGTCAACCAGGCCAATCCCAGGTATTCGTGCAGCGCCTTTTGTGAATCATCCAGATTGGATGTGCTCAGGCGCCACCAGTGATCGCGCCTAAGCAGAAAACCGGTCGGTGCCGCCTGAGGTTCAAGCCCGGTCGAGCGGAATATTCGCATCGCCCTTGGCATATGGCTGGCAGAAGTGACCAGGATCAGTTGTCTGCCACCCAAGGCATCTATCCCTTTATCATCAGTGCCGGCACCGAAGGTCTGCCGCAACGCCTGGGCTTCCTCTATGGTATCGCGGGCCGACTCCAGCATTAGAATTCGCGATGGCTCGGCCCCCAACTCGATGGCAGCCTCGGCCATTCGCCGGGCATGACTCTGCTGCTCAAGACCGCCGTTCCAGCCACTGACCGCCAACAGGCAATCTTTGCTGTTGGCGGCCTTGAGCTGCGCCACCCCTTCACTGAGACGCTCAAGCGCCGTTGCCGACAACATATGTCGCGCGAGTCCGCCAACCTGATCATCATGGCCAGACCCCAGTACCATCACCACACAGGAGCGCGCCGGCGCAGCGGTATAAAGTGGATACTGACGCTCAAGCCCCGCAAGCAAAGTGCTGCTGCCGATAGAGCTGGAAAGCAGCAGCAACCAAGTTATGGCAAAAACCATCAGAGCGCGCGCTACTCCCGGCCTGCGACGGATATAAAAACAGGCCAATAGCAGAGTGACCAAGGTTAGCGGGATGGGCATAAAGAATTGAGATAAGATTTTTTTCAGCCAGAACACGCTTGATATCCGAAGGTTGGCAAAAGTAGCCATAGCTTACAGAAGCCTTACCCGACTGACCAGTGATTGGCGAAGGGCTATGGACTCGCTTGCCCCAATACATGTTCGAACGCTTTTCCCTTTTGTCTAAAGTGCCTAGAGTGTCTAAAGTACCTAAGTCGAATATCAGTAACACGGCCCGGGCGCCTTGCCAAACTCAGTCCCGGCCCCACAACCAAGCGGCGCCGCGTACCCCGGAGGAGCAGCCGTAGTGATTGGCCAACACAGGGGTTCGGCACTCGCCGCCGACCACATAGCGCTTGAGTCTTTCCGGCAATGCCGGATAAATGGCCTGCACATTGGACATACCGCCGCCAAGTACAATGGCGTCCGGATCCAGCAGATTGATCACATGGGCCAGAGAACGGGCCAGACGGTCAAGATAGCGCTCAAAGGCCGCGCCGGCCTCGGCATCCCCCTGCTCCAGCAATGCCATCACCTCGGCGCCCGAGCTGAGCTGCGTCCCGGCGGCCTGGTTATAGTCGCGAACAAACCCGGTTCCCGAAATAAAGGTTTCGATGCAATCGTGCTTGCCGCAAAAACACTCAGTGCTGTTGAACTCTTCGGCACGTATCCAGGGCAAGGGATTATGGCCCCACTCACCACCTATGCCATTGCCACCCTGATGCACCTTGCCATTGATGGCTATACCGGCACCACAGCCTGTGCCTATGATCACCCCGAACACCACCTCTTTACCTGCGGCGGCGCCATCCAGCGCCTCGGAGACCGCAAAACAGTTAGCGTCATTGGCAACCCGCACTTTGCGCCCCAGACGCTGCTCAAGATCTCTATCGAGCGGATGACCATTTAACCAAGTGGAGTTGGCATTTTTCACCAAACCGGAAAAGGGCGAGATCACTCCGGGAATGCCAATACCCACAGTTGCTGTCATTTCCAGCTGCGTCTCGGCTTCATCGACCAAGGCACAGATGGCCTCAAGGGTCGCCTGATAGTCTCTGGGGGTAGCTATTCGCTTGCGAAACAGCTCACTCCCGGAATCACCCAAAGCCACCAATTCAATTTTAGTGCCGCCCAAATCAACGCCGATACGCATCATGCTTGCAACTCCGGTGTGTATATCTGCTTCAATCGCAAGCCCAATCGGCACTGTATGCGATAAACCAAGGATTGAGGATAGTTTCTTTTTGGTTATATTTTAAGTTGTTGCCTGCTGGATATTCCAAAACTCGGCCACCGGCACTCTCAAGCACGGCCTGAGCCGCCGCCGTGTCCCATTCACTGGTAGGGCCCAATCTGGGGTAGATGTCTGCCTTGCCCTCAGCAAGCAGACAGAATTTGAGTGATGAGCCGACACTCTTCATTTCGTGCTCGCCAAGCTGCTGCAGATACTCGCCAAGCCCCGGGCTCGAGTGCGAGCGACTGCCGACAATCACAGGAACCTGGCGCTTAACTCCGGCCCTGGCATTCAATTCCACCCGCTGGTATCCAGCCGCATTTAGGGTCTCACGCCAGGCACCAAGTCCCAGTGCGCCCAAATAGCACACGGCTGTGGCAGGCACATAGACAACACCGGCGACCGCCTGGCCTCGGTGAATAAGCGCAATGTTGACGGTAAATTCACCGTTGCCCTTGATAAACTCCTTGGTGCCGTCGAGTGGGTCGATAAGCCAATAGGTTTCCCAGCCCTGCCGCTGCGCCCAGGGGATATCCGCCGCTTCTTCCGACATCTGTGGCCAGGCTGGAAACTCACGCGCCAGCGCCTGTTGCAACACGGCGTGACTGGCAAGATCGGCAGCCGTGACCGGACTGTCATCGGCCTTGCGCTCAATCGCCAGTTCGCCGCCCTGATAATAGTGCATTATCGCCTCACCGGCAGCGCGGGCCATCTCGGCCAAAAGTGTCAGCTGCTTGACATCAAGCAAGGTCTTGGGGGGATTATTCGACAAGGTTTCATCCTTTGGATCAACAAGATAGTTTATTATGCCAGCCACCCGGCTTTGGCGGGTATAACCTTTAGCTACTGGTTATAATCTACAGCCGGTTTTGCCTTACTTTTCATCCTGTTTAAGCCGATTCAACCCAAGGAAGATGCACCAAGCCCCGAAAGCATCAGCGCCAGCTGCGCCTGCCAGGAAAGCCAGATGGGTGACGGATAATCTTTTGGCAAATAGCAGCGAAATGCCGAAGGCATGGCCGCCATGGCATCTTTGAGAGCGCTTGAGTCGAGCGCCGAATACGCCGGGCGCGGCGCCTGCGCTCGATTCAATAAGGCGCCGTATTCTGCTGTGCTGACAGGCGTTATCCGGCACCCTGGCGTGATTGGCGCCGGGTTTGCTGGTGAATGTAATGTAGCTTGAGATTGCAACGCGGCTTGAGATGGCGACGCGGTTTGCAATGGCGCCGCCTGAGAGCTTGGCGCAGAATTGCACTGCGGCTTGGCAATTTGCTCGGCTATCTCTTTGGTGAAAAGATACCAGCTGCACTGCCCCATTGCCGCGTAATGAAAGCAGCCGCTCAGCACCGCGGACTTCTCTGGCTTAAGATGAAACCAGATGAGCAACTGCCAAATAAGCCGCGCCAACGCCTCGGCCCAGGTTGGCGTGCCGACCTGATCCGCCACCACCTTGAGCTCGGGGCGCTCGGTCAGCAATCGCCGCATGGTCAACACAAAATTGCTGCCAAAACGGCTGTAAAGCCAAGAGGTTCTCAGCACCAGGGCGCCGGGATTGGCCTTAAGCAAGCGCTGCTCGCCGGCGAGCTTGCTCTGACCGTACAGGCTCAAAGGCTCGCAAACATCGCTCTCGGTCAAGGCTCTGGGCGCATTCCCGAGCATATTGGCAGAAGCATTCCCAGAAACGTTTCCGAAAACACTTCCCAAATCATTCCCGAAGACATTCCCGAAGACATTCCCGAAGACATAGTCGCTCGAAATATGGATAAGCCAAGCACCCTGTTGCCGGCACCAGATGGCCAAACGCTCCGGCGCCTCGGCATTGAGCGCCATGGCGGCAGCCATATCCTGCTCGGCCGCATCCACGGCGTTGTAGGCGGCGCAGTTGATTATCACATCGGCATTGATTTCACTGAGCCGCTCGGGCAAATCTGCTGAGGTTAAATCCAGCTGCTGATGCCCGAGCGCCACAATTTCAATTGCGCTGCCGGGTGCTATAGCACTGCGGGGTTTTACAGCACTGCCGGACACCAGGCTTGCCTCAGGTATCTCCATTCGCAGCCTGGAAGGCGAAAACTCGGGCAACCAAGGCAAATTCGCCAGCAGTGCCTGTCCAAGCTGGCCATGAGCGCCGGTGATCAATATTCGGGTAGTCTTGGCTTTCACGATTCGGGATTCATGGCTAATCAGTTGATGGATTTTGTGGCTCGTATCCTCAAGGCAGGCGAACCAGGTTAGCCCGCGGCCGCCTCACTCTTAAAGTAATCGATTAACTCACCAAGCGTCTTGTGGCCTCGCTGCTGCAGGAAATTCAGCAGCGCCAATGGCTCGCGATTGAGCAGCCTGTCTCTTGGATAACCGGCGGCATCCACTATCTCAAGCGCCAGCGGGAACTCCCCCAGACTGAAGGCAACATGGGAATCTGATCCCATCACCAACTGGGCGTCGAATCGTTTCGCCAGTTTGGCAATATTGAGGCAGCTGTCTTCACTGCCCTTGCGGGAGCAGGCAAAAGAGGAGTTATTGATCTCCAGCGCCACATTATGCTCGGCGGCGGTGCGGACAATCAGCTCCTGATCCAATGGATACTTGGGGTTGCCTGGGTGGGTAATGATATCGACCTTGCCGCTGCGAATGCAGTTCAGCAGCGCCTGAGTATGGCTGTCACTGTCGGCGGGAGGGAATACCGGCTCGTGAAACCCGGCCTGCACCAAGTCCAGCTCTTCCAGGAACTCACCAAAGAAGTCGATTTCCCCCTCCAGATTGGTAATATTGGCTTCAATTCCGCGCAATATCCCTACGCCGTTGACTATCCGCGGCAATACCCTGAGATTCACGAAATGCCAGAAATGCGGCGCATCGGCCATCGCCGGGCCATGATCTGTGGTGGCAAACAAACGGATCCCTTTCTGCTTGGCGACTGCCAGGTAATCATGGATCGTGCTGTAGGCGTGAGTAGAGGCAACTGTGTGGGTGTGGGTATCGACTGCGAACATGGCTCCCCCAGGAGACTGTTTCTTGAAAACCGGGCCACTAGCTTAGCGCAACTGACCCACTTTAGCGAATGAACCCAATAGCTTTCCTGCCCATCGGCCACCCCAAAGATAAAGGGTATGCATCGACTCAAACGGCTTGAACAGCATAGATTTCCAATCCACACAACTATCGAGCACCTGCCGTGGACTTTCGTCCTAACGGCTTCTCGGCACGCCGTGAAATCATCCCTGATGGCTCTACTCTGGCATCCATGCCAGAGAAGGCCTCGAATCCATCAGGAGCAGAATACTTGTGTTGTTTGCACTTGCGGTTGATTAACTCAAGTAGGCTCAACTAAACCGAACTTACTATCTTTTACCAAGCGCTCTCTTGCGGGCCCGTTGTTTTTGGGCGGCTTTACTCAGGCTTCTCGGCGCGTCGAAACTGCGGTTAAGATCCGGCTCAAACCCGGGCAGCCATTCTCTGGGAAGGCGTCTGTCGAGCATGGCTTCCAGCTCTTCGAGAAGGCGCTCATCGTCACGACTGAAGAGGGTGATGGCGAGCCCTTCCATGCCGGCGCGGCCAGTGCGGCCAATGCGGTGCACATAATCTTCGCGCTTGAACGGCAGCTCCAGATTGATAACGCAAGGCAAGGCCGCTACATCCAAGCCTCTGGCGGCAACATCTGTGGCCACCAACAAACGACATTCCCCCGCCTTGAACGCCTGGTAGGTCTGCTCCCGCTGCGCCTGACTCAGATCTGAGTGCAGCGCACTGGCGGCCAAGCCCCCGGCACTGAGCTCACTGACCAGTTTGTCGGCGCCCTCCTTGGTGCGACTGAACAGCAACACCTGACGCCAGTCGTGCCGACGACAAAGGGCGGCAACGGCGGCGGCCTTACGCTCGCTATCGAGCTCAATCAATCGCTCCTTGATACTGCTGCCCTGCTCTGATGCTTGCAGCTCCAACACTTTGGGAGACTGCAGCAAAGTCTTGGCCAGGCGCCAGATGTTGTCGTTGAAGGTGGCGGAAAACAGCAGAGTCTGGCGCTGTTTGGCCATCTTTTTCATCAGCGCCGAGATCTCATCTTCAAACCCCATGTCCAACATGCGGTCGGCCTCATCAAACACCAGGGTCTCAACCTTATCCAGCCTGAGACTGCGCTTTTTAAGGTGATCCAGCAGGCGTCCGGGCGTGGCGACCAAGATATCGACGCCATCCTTGAAGTTCTTTAGCTGCCCATCGAGCGGCACGCCGCCATAGGCAATGGCAATCTTCAGCTCGCAGCCCTTGGCATAGCTTTTAATGTTATCGAAAACCTGCTGCGCCAACTCCCGGGTAGGCACCAGCACCAGAGCCTTGGGCGCTGCGGGTTTTACTGCTCTCTCAGCCGTAGCGGGCAGTAAACGCGCCAGCAGCGGCAAGGCAAAGGCGGCGGTTTTCCCTGTACCCGTCTGTGCCTGCACCAGGAGATCGCTGCCGGCGAGCACCATAGGAATGGCCTCTGCCTGTACTTGGGTTGCCTTGCTAAAACCCAGTCCGGCCAGATTGGTCAGTAGCGGTTCGGGCAGAGAAAATGCGGCAAATTCCATGGAGAGTCCTTCAAAGATAAAGCTTAGGGCAAACCGCCATTATACCCTGCTACCCGGTGACGAGTAGGCGTTATCCCTGGGTTCGAGCAGCAAAAATGGTTTGCGGGTGAAAAATCAACCACCCGAGAGACTTATTCGGCTTGACGTTTGCTTTAGGCTGCAGCGCATCTTATTGTCATAAAAAGCAGTTTTACTTTTCTCTGCCCTATTTGAACAAGGAAGCGCCCATGGCCGTCACCAGCTTAGATGCCAGTCAGGTATATCGTCCCGCCAATCTCGACAATCTGGGAGATGAGGTCAAGTCTACCCGCGAACTGGAGCCGCTGGATGACATCATAGGCCAGGAGCGGGCCCAGAGTGCGGTGGAATTTGCCATGTCCATCAAGGAAAAGGGGTACAACATCTATGCCATAGGCCAAAATGGTCTGGGCAAACGCACCATGATGCTGCGTTATCTCAAGCGCCATGAATTTACCGACAAGACACTTAACGACTGGTGTTATGTGGCCAACTTCGACCAGACCCGTACCCCCAAGGTGCTCAAATTGCCCGCCGGCAAGGGCGCCACTTTCAAGAAAGAGATGGAAAAACTGGTTCTCCGGCTGGTCAAGGCGCTGCCGTTGGCGTTTGACAACGAGATGTATTACCGCCGCGCCGACAAGCTCAAGAGTCAGTTAGCGCAAAAACAGGAAGCGGCGCTGCTGGCTCTGAGCGAAGAAGCCAAGGGGATGAAAATAAGCCTCTCCATCAACACTCAGGGCGAGTATCAGTTGATGGCGCTGAACGGCGAAGAGCCACATACAGAGGAAACCTATCACGCCCTGCCAGAAGCCGAGCAGCAGCTGTTTGAACAGAATATCAAACACTTGGAATCGCGCCTGCGGGGCATTATCCGCCAACTGACCGAATGGGAAGAGGAGTTCAGCACCAAGCAGCAGGAGCACGATGAACAGGTGGCCCGCGAAGTACTGAGCCATTTTTTCAAGCCGCTCAAGGATGAATACCGCAGCCTGCCGGAGATCCGCTCTTTTCTGACGGCGATGCAGAAAGATATGCTCGGCAATCTGGATATCTTCCTTGAGGAGAGTGAAGACCAACTGGCGCTGGCCTATGCCTCGCTGGAAAAGAAAATGCCCAGGCGCTATCAGATCAACCTCTTGGTAGAACAGGAGGAGCAGAAATTCCCTGTGGTGGTAGAGGAAAACCCCACCTATCACGGCCTATTCGGTTATGTGGAAAACGCCACTTACCGCGGCACAGTCTTTACCGACTTTTCGCTGATCCGCCCCGGCAGCCTGCACAAGGCCAATGGCGGGGTGCTGCTGATGGATGCGGTCAAGGTGCTGGAACGGCCCTATGTTTGGGACGGACTCAAACGGGCACTGCGTTCCCGCAGTCTGGATCTCAGCTCGCTGGAGCGTGAAGTCTCCCTGTCCGGCACAGTTTCATTGGCGCCTGAGCCTATCCCTCTGGATGTCAAAATCGTGCTCTTCGGTGATAACCAGACCTACCAGTTACTGCAGCATTATGATCCCGACTTCAGCGAGCTGTTTCGGGTAACCGCCGACTTTGAAGATGTGATGCCAAGAAGTCCGAAGGCCGAATGTTTCTATGCCAGATTTATCTCCTCGATAGTGCATGACAACCAGATGTTGCACTGCGATCGCAGCGCCATTGCGCGGATAATCGAATTCAGCTCGCGCCAGGCCGATGACCAAACCCAGCTGTCACTGCACTCAGCCAATATCGCCAACCTGCTGCGGGAGACCCACTACTGCGCCAAGGCGGCCAACGCCCGCAGTATTCGTCTCGCCCATGTAGAGCAGGCTCTGGCGCAGCAGGAGCAAAGGGTATCGCGTCTCAGGGACCAACTGATGCAGAGCTTTCACAAGGGCACCACCCTGATTGATGTGCACGGCAAAGTCTGCGGCCAGGTCAACGCCCTGTCGGTTATCGCCACCACAGATCATCAGTTTGGCCTGCCCAACCGTATCAGCGCGACCACAGCCTTTGGCAAGGGCGAAGTGTTGGACATTGAACACAAGGTGCGCCTCGGCGGCCGTATTCACTCCAAGGGAGTGTGGATCCTCTCGGCCTATATCAAAACCCTGTTGGGACGCGAGGCCGATATTCCGCTGACCACCTCCCTGACCTTTGAACAATCTTATTCCGGGGTCGATGGCGACAGTGCCTCCATGGCCGAATGCTGCGCCATTATCTCTGCAATCGCCCAGGTTCCCCTGCGCCAGGATGTCGCCATCACAGGCTCAATGAACCAGTTCGGTGAAGCCCAGCCCATAGGCGGGGTCAATGAAAAGATTGAAGGCTTTTTCGATGTCTGTGCCATCAAGGGGCGCAGACATACCCAAGGGGTAATCATTCCCTCGGCCAACGCCCACAACCTAATGCTGAAAAAGCCGGTGGTGGACGCCATCAGCAAGGGCAAGTTCCATATCTGGACGGTCGAGCATGTAACCGAGGCGATGGCATTGCTGTGCGATATGGAAACCGGCAAGGCCGACAAGCGCGGTCATTACCCGAATGGCAGTTTACTGGGACTGGCCTCGGCCAGGCTGTCAACCCTGAAAACTAAAAGCCAAGACAAGGCTTAAACCCAGTCGGGGCAAAACTCACTCTTTTCCCCAAATAATGTAAAACCTCGGTGGACAGGCAGTGAAATCAAATAAAAATCCCCGCCATTACCAAGGCGGGGATTTTTTATCTGACTATTTTTCCAGGCGAATCACCAGGATTGGGCTTAACGCCGACGTCGCAGCAACCCCAGCGACAAGAGCAATAGACTCCAGCCGAGTGAACCACCCGAGTCTGACTCTTCCAGCGGCGGCTCAGGTGGACTCACAGGGTCAACCCCATCGGACTCCACCTTCAGCATAAAGCTAGTGCTGGCGGCATCACCTGTGTTGAGGCTATCACGCACTGTCACAGTGACCTGGGTTTCACCGTGGAAATCTGCCTCCGGGATCAGGTTGAAGCTATCACCGTTAATCTCGGCGCTGATGTGTTCACCACTGACCTCCAACAGATTCGGCACCTTATCGGCATCGATATAGGTCACGGCGATACCGTCTATGCGGCCATTTTCGGCAACGCTCATGTCACTGAGAGGTGCTAGTTGGATATTGCCTTTAACCTGAATCTGATGGCTCAAAGTGCCCGGCTCGCCGCCCTCGAGATCGTAATCCAGTGTCATGGCAAGCGCCTTCCCGGTAGCGCCGGGTTGAATCGCCGCCTTGAAGCTCAGCTCGACCCGGCTCTGCTCAGGCCCTGAGTAATCAAAGCAGATTACCAGATCGTCCTTAAGCAAGGTATCCAGGTTATCGAAGCCCAACATCTCATACAGATAGCCATTCTTCGGCCCTGCATCGCTGGACCAGGTACTGTCAAAACCTTCGATAAACACAGCCCCATCGGCTACATCGGCCCCCAAATTCTGGTAGGCATAGATGATCTCGTACATGCCGGGATGATCGTCGATACCACTGCGCAGTATGGTCTGGAAGTCAAACTCCTGACCTGTCTGGCGGTCGGTAACATTATCAAACTCGAGGAACAACAAGTCCCCCAGATCCGGACGCTCTTCCTTGTACTGAGTGGCTATGGTCAAGCCCCAAGGCTCTTCCCAATGACGGCGGTACTTCATCTCGAAACTGCCACGCCAGAAGGGAGCCAGCGCCTCGTAGAGGAAACCCGGACCTCGGTGCGCGCCCATATACCAGTAGGCAGTATTAAACTGCAGTGCACCCACAGTGTGCATCCGCATATAACCGGCATTGGCCTGGTTGTACACCTTAAACTCGGCGCCCTCTTTATAGAACAACCAATCGATAGGCACATCGACACTGGTTTGAGAGTCACCAGCCAACCAGTCGGCGTTGGGCTGCATACCAAACTCGCCGAAGAGATCTATGTAGCCACCTGTGGAGTAGTCATCAATCATAGGTGTGCGACACATGGCATCGTTGAGGTTGGTACTAACCTTGTATTGCCGCTCCACCAAGCGGGTGCTGGGCTGCAAGCCTGTCAGCGTTAGACCGTTTTCATCGGCAACAATCGCTTCGGCAACCGTAGGATTATTGCTCTTGATGGTCGCCGGCGCCAAACGCATGCCTTCGGGTAACTTGAGCTGCAGCTCATAGTTGCGATCGCGGGATTCCAGGTTGGCCGCCAGTTTAACGGTAACATCCACCACATCTTCGCTCAGCGCCTTGTCCTGATTGACGGACCAACTTACGGCATCCTCGCCGCGGCGGATATTGAGGGCACTGAAACCGAACGAGCCTTCAGCGCCAGGGCCGGCACCGAGATCCATACCGCCATAGAAGACATCCCCTTGCTTGGCATCGGGAATATTCCAGTTAAGGGTCAACTGATAGTCACCATTGCCATCATGCGATGCCGGGCCATCCAGGCTCAACATACCGAAATCGTCATCGGCCATGATCACCGCATGGCCGGTCACAGCTTCCACTTCCCCCTTGCCATAGGCCATGGCGGTGGCAAACCAATAGGTGCCGGGGGCCGGGTTTTCCAAGCTACAGAGGTTGTGCTCGGCTTGGCTGGAGGAGAAACACACCAGCTCGGCATCGTATTCTGCCTTGAGCGCCCTGTCATCCTGCTCCATCTCCTCTTGCGAAGGGATAAAGCCGTTATTGCCGTTGGCATCCCGCCCCAGGATCACAAAGGGGAACACCCCTGAATAACGGGGGTTCATCTCCTCAAGCGTACTGGTGCGCTTGGCGCTCTGCACTTCCACCACCAAACGCTTGGCGCCTTCGGGAACCGTGACGGTTTGAATATCCCAGCCCTTCTCTATGTATTCCAGATCAAGGAATGGTGCCACGGCTTCCAGAGTGGCAGTTTTTAGTTCAGGCTGCACCGGGCCGTAGAAACGAGGCGTCAGTTGAGCATAGGCCGAGGTATTCATCTTCAGGGTTTCACTGCCCTGAGCCCGGCTGATCTCCAGGTCCATGGATACCGGCATCTGATCAGCCTTACTGGCCACGACTACCGGCATATGCAACTCAGGGGAAGTGCTTGACGCTTCAGTGAGTCTGAGCTCACCGTTGAAGAAGGCGTCCTTGTTTTGTACCTGCTGCCAAGGCGCTCCCGGCTCACCCGGATTGACGTTGGACTCAATCAGCGGCGGCACTTTGGCCTTGATCACCAGGGTCTGACTCTCCCCCTTGGCCAGGGTAAAGTTCTCGGGAGATACACTGAGCTCAAAGCCCTGCTCCTTACCCAAAGCCTCGGCACTCCAACTGCCGTCACGGGTGGCAGTAACTGTGCGCATCCAGCTGCAGCTTTGCTCACAGGCCATTTCCACCATGGAAGGCAAGTTGAGCCAGTTGACTATCCCGCCGTTTTCCGGGTTGGCATTGCGGTAGTTTTCTATGGTCTCATCCATCACCAAGCCGGTATCGGCCGCGCGGGCAACATTAATGGCACCGGCGCCGGCCATAAAGTGATAGAAAGGCTCCAGCAACTCATAACCTGTGTTGAGATACACAGGCCCGGCAGTCATCATCAACGCCGACTGCACTTCGGCAGGGGTCCACTCGGGATGCAGCTGCATCAACAAAGTCATGGCACCTGTCACATGAGGCGCCGCCATTGAGGTGCCGCTCATAAAGGTCCAGTCGGAGGCATCCGGCGCGCCGGTAAAGGGTTGATCATCGGCGTTGGCAGCGTAAATCTGTACCCCGGGAGCGGTGAGATCCGGTACCAGGGTGTTGTTGGTGCGGCTCGGGCCCATTGAGCTGAAAGGCGCCAGGTTATTGGCTTGAGCATCATCAAATAGATACTCGTTGCTGAAATCCGAGATAGTCGCTATGGCCGTGCCTGGCTCACTGTATCTGACCCAGTTTTTCAGCTTGTATCTGTCGCTCTGCTTTACCTGGATCCCAGGGATCACAAAACTGTCGGCCACCAGATTGTCGACCTGATAGTCCACGTTTTGCAGAATAAAACCACCGGCGCCGCCGGCCGCCACATTCTTGGCCTTGTCCACTCTGGGAATGTCACCGCGCTCACAGATGACTATCTGGTCATCGCGGAAGGTTCCGGCAGGGAAAGGAGCGTTACAGGAAGCGGCGTTGAAATCATCACTGGGATCAGGGTCGGCATAATTTTCAGCCAATACCACCTCACCGGTAATGCTGCCGGAGAAGCTCTTGCCTGCAATAGGCTCGGACGGGCGATAACGCTCGTTGCCGCCGAAATTGTCTATATGCTTGTTACCGGCTTCCAGCACCCTGTCGTGGGTGGTGGCGCCAACTGTCGTCACCCAGGGAGAGCTGTGATCCGCGCTCCAATAGGCACCGGCATTACCTGCGGCGACAGCCACAGAAATTCCCGCCTCACGGGCGGCCAGAAACGCCAACTCCATAGGGTCGGCCCAGGGCAAAGATTCGGCGCCACCGATGGAGAAGTTTATCGCATCTACCCCGTCGGCAATGGCATCTTCAAAGGCCGCCAGAATCGCCGACTCGGGACAACCGGCATAGGGATCACCACCGTTGCCGGGCCAACACACCTGGTAAGAGATGATATGCGCCCGCGGCGCTACACCGCTGGTAGCCGGGAAGTTAAAGGGCACATTGACCCCATCACTGGTGGCATCACCGGTTGCAGCCTGCAAAGGCGTATTGTCCAGATGGTTACCAGCTACTGTGCTGGCAGTGTGGGAGCCATGGCCGTTATAGTCCTCACCATTGGCCGGGCGCAACATGACAGGTGCCCCCCAAGGGTTGGCCTGAAATTCCGGCGCCCCGTAAACATCTGTGATCTCGGGGTAGGAATGTACCCCCACCAGTTTGTTGTTACACAACTCAGGGCTGTCGACACAATCACCGGTAAACTTGTTGCTGCCGAGCGGGTTCAAACGCACATAGTCTTGATCCTCGGCAAAGGCCGGATGATCTGTGTTAACCCCGGTATCTATGATCCCGACCAGCATACCTTCACCCTTGGCGGCCAGGCCTGTACTCGGGTCCTGGCCAAGCCAGATCCGGTCGGCGCCGATAAACTCAGGCCCTCTGTCGGTACGCAGTTGGAAAATGCGGTTGGGGGTTATCCGCTTGACGCCGCTCTGGCGGGCAAGAATTTTGGCATCTTCCTGAGTCATCTCCACCACCATGGCATTGCTGGCAATGGTGAAGCGCTGTTTCAACTGTAGATTGGCACCGGCCTGACGGGCGCGATTGACGAAACTGTCCTGACGCTTTTCCAGGAAACGGCTGTAAGCCCTGGCATCAGTCGTATTGACACTGACCCGACCTTTGGCGATCAGCGAGCGATTTTTCGGTGCCTTGGTAGCCGCTAGCCCTGAAATACTGCCGTCATAGGTTGCCAGAGGTTCTTCATTGAGCTGCACTATATAGCTCTGAACGCCACTGACAGATGGATCCGGCTGAAATATCTGTTCCGGCGTCCGTTGACGCAACACCTGATTAAGCACTCCCGGCTGACCGGCATAGATATCACCTTCAAGACTCGCCTTGCGAGCCTTGTCTGCCGCCAATATCTGTTCTTTGGTAAAGCTTGGCTGATAGAAATTGCCTTTCCCCACAGGTTGCATCTGAACCTGGGCACTGGCGCTCATCATGCCGCCGAAATAGAGCGCGGTCAGACTGGCCAACGCCGTCTGACGGAACCGCGTTCCAAGTTGATTATTTGTTATAGTCATAGGTCCTCTTTAAGACTCTTGCTTTCAATTACGCAGAAAATCTGCACTACAGATATAACAAACAAAAACAAACAACTTCGTAGCATTTAGTAACCTTGCAATTACATGCGGATTTATGGGATGCTGATGAAACCTGCAACTTTCTTTCGCCGCTTTTGGATTACAAGCCTCTGATATGAAGGTTAAATATGAAACTGACTTGGGTAATTGCTCTGTTGTTTCTACTACAGCCATGGCCGACCAGCGCCAACTGTAATCCAGCAGCCCCTTTAACTTCTGAACCGGCATTACCGCTGCATCTGTCACTGACCAATGATCCCTGGCCTCCTTTTATTGAGGCCGATGGCAAAGCCGGTTTGGCACTGGAAATAGTTCAGAGCGCCCTGGCGGTTCATTGTTATCGCTTACAGGTGGAGTTAAAACCCTGGGCACGGGCACTGAGGTCGGTTAAAGAGGCCAAAACCGATCTGCTGCTGGCGACCTGGCATACGCCGGAGCGAGAGCAAGTGCTGTTGTTTTCTGAGCCCTATCTGCAAAATCGCCAGCGTTTCATCAAGCGCCGTGGCGATCCCTTTGAATACACAGATCTCGACAGCCTCAAGGGGAAAAGAATCGGCGTGGTACGCGGATACAGCTATCAAACCGGTTTTCGCGCCGCACGCGATTTTATTCGCGTGCCCAACAACAGTCTGGAGTCCAATCTGAAGATGTTGGCAGTGGGGCGTCTGGATTTGACTCTGGAGGATGAAATTGTCGCCACAGATACATTCTGGCGTCTGCACCAGGAAGATAGCTTCGACTTTACCGGTCCGCCACTGGATATTCGCAACCTGCACCTGAGCACCAGTCGCCTTCATCCCCATGGCGCAGAGTTGATAGCCGAGTTCAATCAAGGGCTGGAGACAATCAAAAAAAACGGCGAGTATGCCAAAATACTCGCCAAATATGGGGCAATTCTACAAGGACGCCGGGCGCCTCCAATACTGCATCTCGATGGCGCCATGGCAAAGTGGATTAGGGATGAGAATCTGGCCGGAGTGCTCTGCTTCAGTCAAGAGTGGCCAACATCTCATCCGAGTAATCCTGCAGGCTCTCGCCGCTGCGAACCTTGGCGATATAGTCAGGGTTAGCAATAAAGGGGCGGCCTATGGCGATCAGGTCAAAACGCCCGGCAGCAATCGCCTCGGCGGCCGTTTCCGGGCTGTAACCACCCACACCCACCAGATTGCCCTGGTAGTAACGGCGCAT
Source organism: Shewanella sp. BJSY2023SW007 (assembly GCF_047314525.1). Lineage (NCBI taxonomy): Bacteria > Pseudomonadati > Pseudomonadota > Gammaproteobacteria > Alteromonadales > Shewanellaceae > Shewanella > Shewanella sp. BJSY2023SW007. The sequence continues at coordinate 42,620 of NZ_JBKORL010000002.1, forward strand.
GTAATCCGATACCCGGCCATCAAGGAAGTCGAAGCGCATGCTGTCGTCAAACATGCCCTCGTGCAGATAGGCCAATCGGCGGCAGCCAAGCTCGGCGAGCAGATAATCAAACACCTGACGGTCACGGGGATCGGCACTCATATTAAAGTATGCCCCGGGTGACAAACGCAGCGCAGTGCGATCTGCACCTATGGCGGCTATGGTGGCATCCACCACTTCCAGGGCAAAGCGGCTCATGTTTTCAGGCGTTTGGCCGTACTCATCTTCACGTCGGTTGCTGTCGTAATGCAGGAACTGATCGATAAGATAACCGTTGGCACCGTGGATCTCCACACCATCGAAACCGGCCTCAATGGCGTTTTCTGCCGCCTTGGCGTAATCACGCACCAGTTCGGCAATCTCGGCCTTGCTGGCCGCCTTTGGAGTTTGGTAGCTCAGCTCGCGCATTCTCGGCACTGTACCTTCAACGCCCACGGCAGATGGTGCCAACACATGTTCACCATTAAAGAAGTGCGGATGCGCTACCCTGCCTGTGTGCCACAGCTGGGCAAAAATCTTGCCGCCCTTTTCATGCACGGCATCGGTCACCCGGCGCCAACCGGCAATCTGAGCCTGAGTGAAGAGCCCTGGAGTGTTGGGATAGCCCTGCCCATCCGGGCGAATGATGGTGGCTTCACTGATGATCAGCCCAGCCTCGGCGCGGCGGGCGTAGTAAGCCAACATGGCATCTGTCGGCACCAAATCGGCATCGGCCATACAACGGGTGAGCGGCGCCATCAAAAAGCGGTTATTGAGTGTGATGCTGTCATTGAGACGATACTGTTCAAACAAGTTCTGGTACATGGTTCCTGCCCTTGGCGAGTTAACGGCTCAGTCACTGGCATTCGCCTTATTCAGAGCCTGAGGAGCTGAGCCCCTATTTGAATGTTCGTTCAAGATAAAGATTGTTGAATGATCATTCAAGCCTTTTTTGAACAAATATTCAAATTGCAGTAAACTCGGCGCATCACAGTGGGAAATCATCTTATGAGAAACGCCGAATTCGATCGCGAGAAAGTGCTGCGCAGCGCCATGAATGCCTTTATGGCCAAGGGTTACAGCAAGACGAGCATGCAGGATCTGACCCGGGCAACCGGCTTGCATCCGGGGTCTATCTATTGTGCCTTTGACAATAAGCACGGGCTGTTTCTGGCGGCAATTGATCAGTACCACGCCGATCGCGAGCAGCAGTTGCAGGGCTTTTTCCCGGCCGAGGGTTCACGACTCGAGTGCCTGCGGCGTTATCTGGACAACATAGTCAGCGAGTGCCTCAGCTGTGATGCCAGTCAGGCCTGCCTTTTGGTCAAGGCCTTGAGCGAAGTGGGTGAGCAAGATCTGGCTGTACAACAGAGAGTGAGCCAACATCTACAGCAATGGCAAACGGCGTTGCAGCAGATACTGCAGCAGGCCCAGGTGCAAGGTGAACTGGGCGCCGATAAAGATCCGGCGCAGCTGACCCGGTTTCTGATGATGGGTATTTATGGCCTGCGCACTTATGCCCATACTCATCCGAGCGCCGATGAACTCAGTGCCCTGGCAACAGAGCTGTATGAGCATCTGAGTCTCTGAGCCAGCCGCAAGCCTTGAGCGCCCAAGGCGCCTCCGCACTTCAGCATCACTGGGCCTTGAAGCCTATCCGAAAGCCACCCCAGTGTTTGCCCTTAACATAAATGGGCACAGAGAGATCGTGCATCACCTCGCCCGTGTCACGCTTATAGGTCTGCAGCAGCACCGGCTCTGTGTGCTGGCCGCAGCGGATCCCTGTGGGGTCGTTGAACAATCTCTTGGTGCGGTTTTGCAGCATATCCCGCTCCCTATCACCGGTCAGCGGCTGGCAGAAACGCTGATTGTGAGTAGGAAAGTAGCCCTTCTTATCGACCGCACCTGCGTAAATCACCTCCCGGTGACGCTCCAGTATCGGTTCCTGCAAGGCCGGAAAGTGCTTGTCGGTAAAACCGTCAAAGGCGGTGTTGTATTTGGGCGGCTCTGTCGCCGCTATCGGCCGATATTGCGGCGAAAACAGCTGCTGCTCAGTAAACTTGCCTTCCACCAAGGCTTGCTCCAGCGCCTGGGCGCAAGCCTTGGCGGCCTGCTGCGCTTCTTTGAGAATAAGCTGATCGAAACTGCCGGTATCCCAATGCGAAAGCGCCCGGAACATTCCCTCTGTGGTCTGCGACAGCCCAAAGGCCTGACGGGAGATCTGCTCGCTGCGATGACCTGTATCTGTCAGCGACTCGCTGATATGGGTAATGGCATTGGAAATATCCGCCGTAGTGCCGCGATATTCACGTAAAGCCGCCTCAATCTGCTCTAGCGCCTGCGCCGAATCCTCGACACCCGAAGCGATACTGTCAAACCTCTGCTCCAGTGAATTCATGGCATCCACGGCGCCGGCCGTTTGGCTAACCACCTGATTCATTAGCTGTGAGGTGCCATCGGTCAGCTCTCTTATCTGGGTCAACATGGCGGCAATATTCTGGGTAGCCTCTGCGGTCTTGGCCGCCAAACTGCGCACCTCATCGGCCACCACGGCAAAGCCCCTGCCCGCCTCTCCGGCCCTGGCGGCTTCAATGGCGGCATTGAGCGCCAACAGATTGGTCTGGGCGGCAACACTGTCAATCACTTCGGTAATTTTGCCTATGGCATCGGCCTGCGCCTTGAGTTGTCCCACGCCGGAGGCGGCCTTGTCAACATCCAGGCTCAAGGCTTCAACCGCACGAAAACCACTGGCGGCATACTGACGCCCTTCCATGCTGACACTGCGCGATGCCTGTGCCTGATTGAGCACCACTTCGGCATGTTCACTCAAAGCCACGGTAGTATGACTCAGCTGATTAGCCGCCACGGCAATTTGCCCGGCTTGCTGGCCGCTGGAGTCCAGAGTGAGCTTGAGCTGGTCAACAAAGTGGGACACTTCGGCAGCGCCGATAGCAATACGACTGGCATCCCGGCCCAGTTGCTGCGCCGCCTTGTCATCACTTGCGCCCTCACTGGATGCTTGCTTGGCGCTTTGGACCAAAGGGCGGGAAGCCCAGCGCAGCGCCAATACAGGGCCAATAAGCGCAAGACACCATCCAAGCAGTGAAAGTAATAGATTGTCAGCACTTAAAGCCAGCTGAGCGCAACCCAGCGCCAGCGCGCCGAGCAGCAAACCCGCCAGCATAGGCAAAATACGGTTTTTCTCAGACATGCAGCCTCCCTTCCTATCCTTAGTGTTGGTTTGTACCAAATAAGGGATCCTTGAGTTTTCAGCATAACCCAAAGCACGGCGCTCTGCCGAATTGGACATAAGTCTATAGCGAGGTAATGAGCTTCTACGGCCGGAGACGGTAAGCATGATCAGGCGTGGCTTCACACTGCCGGCAGCCCGATGGGCCGACAGGTGCATTTAGTGCGGGAAAGCTGCTAGAATCTGCCACTCTTTTTCAACGCATTGATGAGACATTGCAAAGATGGGCAGAGCATATCAAAACCGCAAGGAATCCATGGCCAAAACGGCTGCACAGAAGACCAAGGTCTACTCCCGTTACGGGAAAGAGATCTACGTGTGTGCCAAGGGTGGCGGTGTCGATCCCGACGGTAACCTGGCACTGCGGCGCCTGATTGAGCGCGCCAAGAAAGATCAGGTACCGGCACACGTCATCGACCGGGCCATCGACAAGGCCAAAGGTGGTGGCGGTGAAGACTATGATACTGCCCGTTATGAAGGTTTCGGCCCGGGTAACTGTATGGTGATTGTCGACTGTCTGACCGACAACGGCAAGCGCACCTTCACCGAGGTTCGTCAGGCCTTTGTGAAGAATGATGCCAAACTGGGTGGCCCAGGCACTGTGGCCCACATGTTCGATCACCAGGCGGTATTTGTCTTCCCCGGTGAAGATGATGAAGTGGTGCTCGAGGCCCTGATGATGGCCGATGTCGATGTTGCCGATGTCGAGTTGGAAGACGGCATGATCAGTGTCTACGCCCCCAACACAGAATTCTACAAAGCCAAGACGGCATTGCTGGAAGCCTTCCCCGAGGTCAACTTTGAGATGGAAGAGATCACTTTCGTACCACAGAACATGGTGGAAGTGTCCGGTGAAGATGTCGCCCTGTTCGACAAGTTTATTGCCGCGCTGGAAGACTGTGATGACGTGCAAAATGTCTATCACAACGCCGAGATCATCGAATAATCTCAAAGATTTAGAATATGAAAAAGGGACCAGATGGTCCCTTTTTCATTTCTGCATCAAAGTTAAGTCCTTGAATTAACGCAGTTCCATTTCCTGGATGATCTCGTGGGCTATTTCCGGGGTGGTCACCTCGGGCTTTTCATGAAGATCGGCTTTGAGCTGTCCCTTTCTGTGCTTGAGCGCCGCTTCCAGTTTTTTGCCTGCCTCGGCGATAGCCGGATACATGACTTCGTTCTTGCCGGAGGCCGCGACCGCCACCCCCTCGTAATTGGTTCGAATATCAACCTGATGTACGCCATGCTCTTTGGCAATAATGATGTCCAAGCCAATCAGGCTGGGAAAATGCTTGGCGATTTTGGAAAACTTCTCTTCGATATGGCTACGTACTGCTGCTGTAACTTCAACATGATGACCTGAAAGCTGAATTTTCATAGGTTTTCCTTTTTTCTGCTGATTCACTTATAGAGCTTGGGGCTTTCAGCGTAAAACACAAGGGGCAATGTTCAAATAAAGCTCGATAAGTGCCTTATTCTGCTCTTGTATGGTCAAAATTAATCCAGAGTTCATCATACTCCCTGTTTAGTGCTGTTTTTATCGCCTGTAATTAGCTCGATTTAATTCAGTTCAATATTTTCAGCCCCTTCATTATCAAACCCTGGCCAACTTGATACAGGCATCATTTACAAGTAAAACACGAATGCTAATGTTTATCATTAAGCATTATTAAGATAGAATCAGCGCATCTCTTTCCCTTGATGACCAATGCACTATCCGCAGCAATCATGAAATCTTTATCTCTGTTACAGTTTCCCAGGCGCCATCCCCAAGCCCTGACCATTATCAACCGGGCGCTGGCATCTATTATTGGCGGTTATCTTATTGCGTCTTTGGCCTGTGCCCTGTTGGCTGTGAGCCTGCCTATGAGCCGTATCGACAGTACAGTGTGCGCCATGATGCTGTCTTTTTTGATCTACGCCCTGGTGGTTATCAGGGTATTTTGCATCAAACGCAGTTTGCGGGCCTGGCAGGAACTCCTGCTGCTGGCGGCCGCCTTGTTTGGCGTGCTGAAACTGCTGGGGGCTTGAGATGAAAGACAGTTTTTTCCGAACTATGACCTGGCTACACACCTGGGTAGGCCTGCTGGTTTGTTGGGTACTGTTATTGGTGTTTTTTGCCGGAACCCTGAGCTACTATCGCCATGAAATCAGCCTGTGGAATCAGCCTGAGCTACACAAAGAGGTGTTCCAATCCTACGATACCACCCGCCTTACTGAGCAACTGAGTCAGGGCGAGGATTATCTCAGGCAAAATGCGGTCAACGCCCAGCGCTGGCTGATTGAATTCCCCACTGAGCGTCATCCCATGTTGAGTTATGGCTGGCAACAGCCGCCGGAGCCGGGACAGCGCCGCGGCGCCTTCAGTGAACATGCAGTCAAGGCCGATAACAGCGGCTATGTGACTGAAGTGCGGGAGAGCCGCGGCGGCAACTTCTTTTATCGCCTGCATTTCGATCTGCACTATATCTCGGCCATCACGGCGCGCTGGATTGTCGGTTTCTGCACCATGTTTATGCTGCTGGCGATCATCTCAGGAATAGTGATCCATAAACGCATCTTCAAGGACTTCTTCAGCTTCCGCCCCGGCAAGGGCAGCCGTTCCTGGCTCGATGCCCATAATGTCAGCTCGGTACTGGCACTGCCATTCCATCTGATGATCACTTATACCGGGCTTATCACCCTGATGATCATCTATATGCCCTGGGGCATATTGGTCAACTATGACAGTGACCGCCGGGAATTTATCAATGAAGCCCGTCCCGGCAGCAGCTTTACCCGCATAGCTGCCGCCAATGAAGCCGCGCCTCAATTGCCACTGGCAAGCTTCCTGCCCAAGGTGCAGCAAACCTTTGCCGAACTGCCGCTCAAGTCGGTGTCAGTGATCAACCCGGATGATGCCAACAGCCGGGTAGTGGTCACTTTCAACACAGGCGAGCAGGTCACAGAGCGGGAGCTGTTTATGGTGTTCAGCGGTACTGATGGCGAGCTTCTCTACAGCGCGGACAAGGACATCAGCGCCGCCAAGGCAACTCACGACGCCATGATGTCCTTGCACACAGCCCGTTTCTCCGGCCCCGCACTGCGGGGGCTCTTCTTCCTTCTGGGGCTGAGCGGCTGCGTGATGATAGCCAGCGGCACCTTGATGTGGGCGGTTAAGATTCGCCAGAAACAACAAAAAGCCATCAGTCAGGGCACCAAGCCCAGCCTGGGTCTGCGCCTGGTGGAAACGCTGAACCTGATGTTTATCCTCGGTCTGCCCCTGGGTACAGTGGCCTTTTTCTATGCCAATCGCCTGCTGCCTGCCTCTTTACCTGGCCGCAGTCAATGGGAGGTTCACAGTTTCTTTATTCTGCTGCTGATCAGTGGCTTGCTGGCTATCTGGCGCCGAGACAGAGCCATGTGGCGCGCTCAACTGGCGGCGCTGACAGCCGCACTGGCGTTCTTGCCGCTGCTGAACGCCCTAACCTCGCCAGCCAACCTGCTGAGCAACTTCGCGGCCGGTCAATGGCAATTGGCAGGATTTGATCTGCTGGCGCTGGCCTTCGCTGCCCTTGGCTTATTTGCCTTCAAGCGTTTGGGGAAACTGCCAATGAAACAAACGGCCAAGGCCCAAAAACTTCAGGCGGTGCGCGGATGATGATTGCACTTATTGCGTTGACTTATCTCGCCTTTGGCCTGCTGGCCATGTCCATGTTCGGTCATTTCCGTGAGTCCATGGGGCGCGCGCCAAAAACATTGGAAAGCCAGCTATTGTATGTCAGTGGTTGGCTGACGCTATTGATGAGCCTGATACTGTGTGTCACAAAATATGATTGGGGTTACGGTAGCATACTGTTTTTCGGTCTGATGACGCTGGCCGCCCTGCCTGTGGTTTTACAGCTCAGCTATGCCAGCCGTAGCCTACCAAAAACGTTAATATTGGCACCTGTCATCCTGATAGCGGGTTGGTTTATCTAGCCAACTCTGCCTCAAACTCTGCCATGAAAAAGCGCTGCAGCTGCAGCGCTTTTTTAGTGTGTATCTCAAAAGAGATCCAGCAATCAGCGAGGATTTTTCGGGTTTTTACAGCCTTTGCCCTTACATCCACCTGTGTCACCGCCACCGCCGGTACCACCGCCCGAGCAACCGTTGGCAGTCAGATAATCCACAGCATCCTTGGCCTGTACCAGACCATAACCTGTCTCATCATCACGGCCGGCAGCGCCGAGATCTTCAGCGGTGGCACGCAATGCCGCACGAATTTCACTGTTGCTGCACTGAGGGAAATGACTCCACACCAAGGCCGCAACCCCGGCCACATGAGGTGTCGCCATCGAAGTGCCGTCGAAGTATGCATAGTTACCCGCGCCGATATCAACGCTGGCATTGCTGCCCACGGCCGCCAACATGGCCGCACCATCGATATCACTCACACCCACAGACGGAATGGCGGTAACCACCTCACCCAGAGTCCCGTTCAAGGCACCCGGCTCATTGTTGTAGATAATGGCCGCAACACCACCACCGTTTTCACAGGCGAGCACTTTATCGGAGAAAGCGATATTACCGCGCTGAATTAAACACACCTTACCAGCGGCATCACACTGGCTCTCACCTGTGCCGCAGTCAGCCAGAGTACCGGCAGCGCTGCCGGTGGGTGAGCCTTCCATACCTATGGCTTCGTAACCATTGCCGGCCACTGAGGCCGCAGCCACCAACGCAGTGCCCATAGGCACGGAGGAAAGCACGCCGACACCTGGGCCGGAGAGCTCAACCTGACTGGTACGCTGTGAGAAATCCGCATGCTGCTTGTTGGCATCCACTGCGGCAACCGACACCACAGAGTTATAAGATGCCGGATAAGAGTGACGGGTATTACCGTCGTTACCGGCTGCAGCAATACTCAGAATGCCGCGACTGTCGGCGGCAGCAAAGACGCTGTCCTCGGTGCGGCTCTTCATGCTGCCACCCAGACTCATGTTGATTACCTTGGCGCCGGCCTGTTCACACTTGTCCAGTGCGGCAACCAGGCTGGATGAATAGCCCCAACCATCGGCATTGAATACCTTGATAATGTGCAAGTTAAGATTGCCGTTGGGGTTTACGCCCACCACACCAACCCCATTGTTGAGCGCGGCAATAGTCCCGGCCACATGGGTACCATGATGATTTTCATCTGTGTACCAGTTGCCGGTACCCGGATCATTGGTGCCATCAACATTGTTGCCCGATAGGTCTTCATGAGCCAACTGGTAACCCGAATCTATGATACAGACCTTCATATTGCCGGTCTGGGCGTCACTGAGTTGGTCGGCCTGCACCATGGGAATACCATAAGGCACTATCTGTGAAAGCGGAAAACGCTTCACATCCGCTTCGACATATTCCACGTTGGGATTGTTGGCCAGGCCCTTGAGAGCCTGAGCCGGAATAGAAAAAGCGGCGGCGTTGTGGGCCGACAGATCCAGCTCCATTTTAGCACCCATGGCCTTCATCTGCGCCATAGTGCTGGGGCCTTTCCCCTCCTTGAACTTAACTATGTAGCGTTCGTTATCTGCAGCCTGTGCACCGACGCACAGCGCCAAAGTCACCGCTGCTGCGAGGGGCTTGTAAAATGCCTGCATAATGTTCTCCTGCAATTTGTTTTTGGTCTGCATTTCGATTCATCTCGAAATATTATTTTTATTAACAATTGAAACAAGGTGTTTACACGCTATGTTGTTATAGCGCTGCAAGACTTCAGATGCAAGACTAAAGTAGGTGGAATGACCAAAGAGATCAGACTAAAGAATTAGAAGTAAAAAATTAAAAATAACAAATTAAATCAACCAAATAAAACAACAAAATTATTGAAAACACCCAAAACAAATAAGCCAAATGGAATCGTGATGACCTGTGGCAGACAAGGGTTTGGCAAATAGGCTATAGTGGCCGCTACTTTGCAAACCGTCTCAAGGAGCATCCAATTGAGTTTTCATCTGACCGTATCCTGGCAAACCAGCCCGGCGCCCGAGGGAGAGTTCAATCGAGATCATCAAATAGACTTTGGTACTGGCCAACAGCTGCTGGCGTCAGCAGCCCCCGAATACAAAGGCAATGAGGCCAAGGTCAACCCGGAAGAGAGTCTGCTGGCGGCATTGTCGTCCTGCCATATGCTGACCTTCCTGACCATAGCTCACTTGAAGCGCTTACCGGTCGAGAGCTACCGGGATAACGCCACCGCAGAAATCGGCAAGAAGGAGTCTGGCAAAATTGCCGTGACCCGTATGAGCCTCAACCCTGAAGTCACTTTTGCCGAAGGCACTGAGATAGATAGGGAAACACTGGAAAAGATCCACGAAAAGGCACATGCCAACTGCTTTATCGCCAACTCACTGGCGGCAGATACCGAAGTGGAAATCAATTTCTGAGCAATAAAAACGGGTGTCACCGGCCTGGGAACCACTTGGCCGATAACACCCTAACACCTGAACAGGGGATGCCAAATGCATCCCCTGTTTTTTATCGCTGCATGCTTACTTAATATCGTCCGCTTCGCCCTTGAGGGGCATGGGGCGAGCATTCAATGCCGGTATCGGCTCGCGAACCAGTTCATCCTTGAGATAACTGATAGCCCGCTCAAGCTGAGCATCTTTGCCTTTGAAGGTTGCCAGAGGCAGATTGTCGACCTCGATATCCGGGCTGACACCGCGGCCTTCAAGCACCCAGCGGCCATCGATAGCATACTGAGGATATTCAGCAACCCGCGCCATGCCCCGGTCGGTGAGGCTGTTGCGGCCCGAAAGCCACACCCCGGCGCCCGCCGTCTGTTTACCCACCAAGGGCGCCAATCCCAGTGCCTTTATGCCGGCGGAGAAGGTTTCACCATCGGAGTAGGTCAACTGATCTGTCAGCACCACCAGGTGGCCGCGGAACGTCTGCTGCATGTTGACATAAGGCGCGCCTGTTGTAGGTTGCCAGAAGGCCCAGGCCTTACGCAGCAGCTTTTCGATAATCCAGCTGTCGATATTACCGCCACGATTGCGGCGCACATCGATAACCAGACCATCCTTGTCGTAGTTGGCGTAAAACTCGCGGGCAAAGCTCTCAATATCACCACTGCCCATGGCATACAGATGCAGATAACCTATCTTGCCGTCGCTGGCCTTGGCCACCTTATCGGCATTGGCATTGACCCAATCGAGATACCTGAGTTTGGCGTTGTCACGGTTGCTGATCGCCTGCACTATTACCTTGTGCTGTTTGCTGCCGCGCTTGAGTCCCAAAAGCACCTGTTTGTCGGCCTGATTACGCAGCATAGAGGTGAGCTGCGCCAGGGTAGCCAATTTCCGGCCATTGATATGGGTGATGATGTCGCCATCACGGACATCGACCCCGGGGCGCGCCAGCGGTGAGGCCTGCATCGGCAGTTCAGGGTCGGTGCGATAGATATGGCTGACCTTGACACCATCTTTCACCTGACTCAGACGTGCTCCCAGCTCGGCGGCCTTGGGCATATCGGGATCCTTGGCAAAGTCACCGCCGCGCACTTGCGAGTGCAGCGCATCCAGTTCACCCATCATCTGAGTGAAGATATCATTCAGCTCATGTCTGTCGGTGAGCCGGTCCAGCGATGGCTGATATTTGGCCTTGGCGGCTTGCCAATCGACCCCGCGCATCTTGTTGTCGAAAAAAGAGTCTCTGTGCATCAGCCAGGCATCTTCAAAGATCTGCTGCCACTCCTGACGCGGTTGAATGGCGAGTTGCCACTGGGATGTTTGCACCACGGCATTGCTGAGATCGCCCGGCAGTTGGTCACCCACTGGCACTATCACCATCTCTTTGGGATTGCTCTGCTTCCGCAGCAATACCTTGCTCTGATCGGCCGAGAGTTGATAATCGCGCACATCACCTGCGAATGTTTCCAACTTGGGACTCAAAGGGTCAAACTTCACCAGCTTGAGCGCCGACTGTTTGCCTGTGATATCGCTATCTAGCAGATAGAACCCAGAGTCCAGCACCTGCAGTTTCTGGTAGTTACCCGCCTCGATGGGGACTTGCCACAGCCGCGACTTCAGGCCTTGCCAATCCACTTTCAGCTTATCGTCGGCGGCCTTTTCATCACCGGCAGCAACGCCTTGCAGTTCGTTGGGACGCTGGAATGGGAAACGGGCATCCTGACTCAATGCCAGGGCAAATATTTGGCTACGCTTGTCAAATACGGGGCCCATGTTGCGATCGCCCCAAGGCGAAGAAGGAGTGGCCTGGAACTCACGGTTTGACAGGAAATAGAGCCACTGACCATCCGGGCTGAAGCTGGGCGAAAAAGACTCGTACTTGTCGCTGGTCAGCATCTCGCCCTTGGCGGATTCCAGTGAGTAAAGCATCACTTGGCTGCGCTGGGCACCGACTTCCGAGCGAGTCAAAGCCAGGAAGCGGCTATCCGGCGACCAACGGATATCGGCATAGGGGCCAAGACCTTCGTTGTTGGTCACTATCTTCTTATTACTGCCGTCTTTGAGATCCAGCAGCCACAAATTACCGGCATAATCATCATGGGCCAAATAACGACCATTGGGCGACAGCTCCAGACTCATTCTCAATGTGTTGCCATCTTGGGTCAGCTGCTTGGCGCCAGCGCTGCCATCGGCGGGATAACGCCAGATCTCTTGCTCACCGGAAGCATCCGAGATGGCATAGACCCAACGGCCGTCATGACTCATCAGTGCGTTGCGCATTCTATGCTTGCCGTCCGAGTCCAGCTCTACCAGACGGGAACCATCTGTAGTCGCCAGCGCCACATGGCTGCGGGCAGTGATGACCACCTTGTCTCCTGCCGGGGCCAGCCTGGCACTGGTGGCAAAATCGAGCGGATCGTTAACCCAATGTTCACGCCGCTCGGGGAAGTCGGAGGCCAGACGCAGATCCAGCTTCTGCTCCTTCCCGGAAGCCAGGTCACACAGGTGAATATCGGCGCCCAGCTGGAACACTATGCGGCCGCCATCCAGATAGGGGCTGCGCACTTCGAAATCACGATATTGAGTCAACTGTTGAAGATCTGAGCCATCGCTGGCCATAGACCAGATGTTGGCGTTGCCATCGGCATCCGAGACAAAATAGACCCGTCCCTGCCACAGCATGGGATGACGCAGCGAGCCCTGATGCTCTTTGGCCAGCCGCACGGCCTCTTTGTCCTGCCCCAGTTGATAACGCCACAGTTCACCCATGGCGCCGCCGCGGTACACCTTGGCATTATCCCCTGTGGTTTGCAGCCCAAAGCGGGTGAAGTAGACATACTCGCCTTGTGGGTCAACCACGCCTTCTATGGCATCGGCCAGCGGCAGATCGCGGGTTGTCAGGGTATCCGGGTTTACCGAACGCAGCACCCAGTAGTTCGCCGGCCCTTGGGCATTGTCTGTGGCATAGAGAATTTCGCCATTTGCGGTCCAGCCCTGCAGCCGTACCTGGCTGTTTTCGAAACTGACGCGCTTGGCTATCCCGCCACTCATGGGGATCACATAGACTTCCTGGGCACCGTCATAGTTGGCGGTAAACGCCAGCGATTTTCCATCGGCAGAGATCTTGGCATTCAACTCTTCGGCCGGCAGGCTGGTCAACCGGGCGGCCTTGTCCTGCCCGAGCTTCTGAGTCCAGATATCCCCTTCGGCAGTAAACACCAGGGTGTTGTCATGAATCGCGGGCGAACGGTAATAGCCCTGGCCCGCTTCTGCGGCGTAGGCGGCTGCACTGCCCAAAGTTCCCAATGCCAGCATACAGCAGGCCACGGAGTGACGAAGTTTCATGAATGCCTCTATCTCTGTTATTAGTCTGTTGGTACGGTTTTACGAGCCCAACAAGTTAACAGAGAAAGCAGCGGGATTCAGCTGTTGCCGACGACAGAAGTTTTAGCAAATGTGTCGGCAGGCATACTGAAAAATCAAACTGATAGCGGCCAGCCGTGGGTTATTTTGCTCAAGGATTCATTCACATCGAACAGCCTGATGCGTATGTTGTGGGCGCCCATGGCCGCCACTCGTTGTGAGTGCATGCAGGCGTAAGCTTCGGCGCTGGCTTCATCTTCAAACAGATAGATGCCACCGGCCTCGCCGCTGCGTGGGTTTTCAGTCCAGATTTTGGCAATGAAACCCGGCTCCCGGGTAATGGACTCGGCCAGAGGCTTGGCTTGCTCAGTCAGGGCATCGCCCATCATTTCGGCGGGAAATTCAAAATCGATTTGCAATAGAGTGGTCATTCAACCCTCCCCTTGGTTTGCGGATAAATGTCAGGGAAGATACAAACAAGTGACAGGCCTTGAACGCCTGTCACTGTTTTAGCCGCTCTCTTTCAAGAGAGCGCCGTGAGGACCTTCCTGATAAAATCATAAAACTGCTGCGCGTTCGCTACAAGGAGGCACAAATTAGTGGCATAGTTACCCTAAAGTAACTTGCGCCCAGCCTTATGACTCTCAATCAGCAAGCCCCTCTCTGCCCGGCCTATCAGGTTCTGCGGCTGATCTGCGGCAAGTGGAAACCCGCCATTCTGTTCCTGCTGCAACAGCAACCACAGCGCTTCAGCTACCTAAAACGACATCTGCCCGGTGTCAGTCAAAAAGTGCTGACCGCTCAGCTAAAGGAATTGGAGCAAGACGGCGTACTCACCCGCACTCTCTACCCTGAAGTGCCACCCAGAGTCGACTATCGTCTCAGTCCGCTTGGAATGGCACTGTTGCCGCTGCTGGAACAGATGCACCTTTTTGCCGAGCAAAACGCCGACTTGCTGACGGGAGAGCCCCAATGAAACCTGTGCCCTGGTTCGATGGCTTGAAGCGCTGGCATTTTGCCTTGGCCACTGTTTTATTATTCGGTATTGAAGTATTGATAGCCCGCTACGCCCCGCCCGGCTTCATCCGCGGGTTTATCGGCGATCTGCTGGTAGTCATATTGATGTTTTGCGCCCTTAAAACCGTGAGCCCCTGGGCAAGTCGGTTGCTGTTTCCCTTGGTGTTGGCATTTGCCTTCGCCATAGAGTTTGGCCAGGCCTTTGGCTTGGTGGATAAGCTGGGGCTGGGCCATATTCGCCTGGCACGAATCGTTATCGGCAGCCACTTCGATTGGCTGGATCTGCTGGCATACAGCCTGGGTTGCCTGCTGTTACTCCCTGGTTCCATTGCGCTGTCTTTCCCGAGGAAGATAGCGCAAGGGCCGGTGAATAATCCCTGAAATAAAACTCAGTTTAGGTGCTTATCCCCTATCTTAGGCCAATATCTGCACCACCTGGGCGGTATTAAGACTGAGAATTATCCACTAACTTGGGCTAAAAGACCGGGAGCAGGTTAGCACCTGCCCCCCGGGGATTTGACTGTTCAAAAATAGCGGTTTAAAAATAGCGGTTTAAAAGTCACGGCTCAAAATAAGCGTAAACCTTGTAAAGCTCGCTAGTCGCGGGTCAGGCGGTTTATCAACGCCTGATGCTGAGGGAAACGCTCGAGCAGTTCATCACGGCCAAACAGCTTGAAGTCATCGAAGGTAAAGCCAGGTGCCACCATACAACCTACCAGCGAATAGCCCGGGTTATTCATTGCCGAACCAAAGATAGTGCCTTTGGGCACCAAGACCTGTGGCCGCTCACCTTTGGCCAAGTCCATCCCGAGTTGAGCCTCGGTCAGCTCACCCTGCTCGGAGATCATATAGATGGTCAGCGACTCACCACTGTGGAAGTACCACATCTCATCGGCCGTCAGTTGATGCAGGTGGGACTTTTCACCCGTCTTGAGCATAAAGTAGATGCTGGTCCACAGGTTACGGCTGTCATCAAACCGGCTGTCCGAGACGAATGAACGACCGAAATACCCGCCCTCAACATGGGGCTCAAGCTCGAGTGCCTGGATAACATCATCGGCGGTCAACATAAAAACTCCTGTTATTAAAATGAGGGCAGGCTCCCTGCCCCGTGATGGATTAAAACTGACGGACTTCCCGATAACTCTTTTTAAGTTAAGCTCAGTCCTTAGTCTCAGTGATTCTCTTTGACTTCGAGACTCTGCTTGAGACGCTCAAGCAAGGCTTGCCAGCGCTCGCTCTGCTCCCGGTTAAGCACTTGCGCATTCTCGGGCGCCGTATCCTGATGGATAAAGGACTGCTGCTTCAGTTGCTGCAGTGCCGCTTCTTCCACCTGGGCCGATTCATTTGGATTCAAGGCCTTGGCCAAGGTATCCGGCAGCGTCAGTTGATAATCTGCGGCTATGCCTCGTACCAGCACTGCCGCCTGCTCAAGTTCACCGACTTCGATGGCACTTGTCAGCCGATCCAAACGGCCGTCGATATCCCTTGGCAACGCGGCCAGAGCTTGTTGCTGCCTGGGGGCCATTCTCGCTCTTTGCTGCACAGTATCCTCTGCCACGGCGCGATTCTTTACAGCACTTTCTTGAGGAGGCATATCCTGTTGCTGAACAGCTTGTTCCTGAGGTGCCGCTCGCTTGGCGGTCATGGGTTGCAGCCTGGCGGGCTGCGCCGCATCTTCAGCGCTATCTGCCTGCGGGCTCATTTCCAGACTGGCCGGGGCACTAAGCTGCGGCGCCGATGAATTTCGCAGTTCGGGATTCAGAATAAACAGTCCTGCCACCAGCATCACAGAAGCCGCGGCAGATAGGCCATATCTGTGCTTTTGCCAGAAACCGGGCGCCGGACGGATCACCTCTGGCGCTTGGCGGCAGTTGTCCCTCGCCTGCTGCAGAATTTGCTGATCCAAGGTCTGGGGCGGCTGCTCGACAGCACCTTCACGATAGAGCGCATCTATCTGCGACTCTGGCGTGGCAGCATCATCGCGTTTGTTCTCTGTCATTCAATGCTCTCCTGGGTCTTGCGCCCCAAACAGTCACGCAGGCTCTGATAGGCATAACGTATCCGGCTCTTGGTGGCCTCCAGCGTCGCCCCGGCCACTTCGCTGATCAGTTGCGCCGTCAGCCCGGACTCCTGATTCAGCAAGAAGGCTTCCTTCTGCACCTGGGGCAAGAGACCGATGCACTCCTTGAGCCAGGCGACCTGACGACTTCGCAGCAACTCGCTATCCGGCTCGGCGGTTTGTGGGCCCACCAGATTGGCCTGCGCATCCGGCTCGTCCTCATCTATGCTGAGACTGTCGACCGGTTTAACCGCCCGCACATGGTCAATCAGCAGGTTGTGGGCTATCCGGTACAACCAGGTGGTAAACTTGGCACTGGCTTGATAGCTCTGCGCCGCCTTGATCACCCGGCTCCAGGTTTCCTGATACAAGTCTTCAGCCAAGGCCATGTCACTTAACTGGCGGACAAAATACCGGTAGAGTCCGCCCTTATGTTTAAGATAGAGGCGCTCAAAGGCCTGGGCATCTCCGGCGGCATAAGCCAGCATCCAGGTCTCATCCTCGCCACTTGGCAATCCCGTTTGCCTTTGCTGTTCCAAATTCTCTCTCCTGACCGGCAGCTTAGTTGGCTATTGGGATGAGAGTTTGCCCCCATGCCATTGGACTGTAAACCCCAATGGCACGACTCTGGGTCTCAGTTTTGCCTATGCCCCTATTCCAGCGGCTTAAATCCGGAGGCCGGCATAAGTTCAAGCATGGGTTCGGACATAGGTTCGGCGCTGATTTTGTTAATCATGGCTTTCTTAATCCCGGGTTGCTCGGCCAACAGTGCGGCGCTGCGAGCCAGGCTGACAAACTCATGTCGATAACCGTATGGGTCTTCGCCCTTGGCCGAATCGGCAAGCTCGGCGACCTGGCGCCAGTCAAAGTCGTGCAGATACACTGAGCCGTTAAGCAGTTGCCCAAGCCCGGCTACCGCCGCGGCGAAACGCAGATCATCACTGGCGAGCGCAAGCGACTTTTGGGCCGAGTCCAAGCGAATGGCGTGAGTATAAAGCCGACTCTTGCTGTCTTTGCTGCTGTCACTCAAGGGCGGTTTGGCTCGCAGTTTCAGATAGCCAAGCTCTTCACGGCTGTATTTTTCCTTGCCGCTGACAGGGTCGCGACCATAGCGCAATGCATCGTTGGCCAGATTATTTGAATCCGTAAGGCTGAGCTCATACAGAGCCGTCACCACATGCCCTGCGCCCATTTCGGCGGCGTCGACCTTATCGTTGTTGAAATCCTCCCGTTTGAGGGTGCGGTTCTCATAGCCGATGAGGCGATACTCGGCCACCAGCGCCGGGTTGAACTCAAGCTGCACTTTGACATCCGACGCTATGGTCAGCAGGGTGCCGCTACGCTGCTCCACCAGGATTTTACGAGCCTCGTTGAGGGTATCGATATAAGCGTATTGGCCATTACCCTTATCCGCCAACTGCTCCAACATGCTGTCGCGGTAGTTGCCTAGGCCAAACCCCAGAGTTGTCAGGCCTATCCCCTGCTGCTTTTGTTGTTCAACCAGCGCCAGCAGCTCCTGCCTGCTGGTCAGGCCCACATTGAAGTCGCCGTCGGTGGCCAGCAGAACCCGATTTACCCCGCCGCTGATAAAGTGCTTGCGGGCCAAACGGTAAGCTGTTTGGATTCCTTCACCGCCGTTGGTGCCACCGGCGGCCTTAAGCTCAGCCAAAGCGGCGTCTAAGCTCTCGCTATCGGCGCCATTGATACCGTCCAGTACTACGCCGGCCTCACCGGCGTAGACGACTATCGACACCTTATCCTGTGAGGTGAGCGTATCGCTGAGCATTTTGATGGCCGATTTCAGCAGCGGCAACTTGTCCTGCGATGACATGGAGCCGGAAACATCCAGCAAGAACACCAGGTTGGCGGCGCCTATCTGACTGGCCGGCACTTCATAGCCCTTAAGCCCGATACGCAGCAGCATCTTGCCTTCATTGTAAGGTGACGGTGCCAGCTCAGTACTGATGGAGAAAGGCTCGCCTTTGTCCGGCTGTGGGTAGTTGTAGTCGAAATAGTTAATCAACTCCTCGACTCTCACTGTGCCCTTGGGTGGCAATGTTCCCAGGTTGATACTGCGCCGCATCAGGCTGTAACTGCCGCTGTCCACGTCGACGGAAAAGGTCGATAACGGCGTTTCGCCCGCCACCATGATGCCGTTGGCGATATACACCTCCGAGCCATTGGCAAGCACTGTGGCGCTGGGATAATTCACATCCGCCAGAGTCAATTCAGATGGCACGCTCAAGCTTCTTGGCTGGACATTGGGCTGATACAAAGTCCGCGGCGATGCGGCGTCGCTGACGGCTAATTTCTGGGCTTGCGCTTGGGTTATAGCATTCACAATATCCTGCCCGGGGTCTTTGCTTGGCAGCACAGTAGTTTCAACCTCAGAGGACTGAGGCTCACTCGCTTGATTGGCGACCTTGGGTGGCTCATGGGACTGCTGTGGCTGGCAAGCGGCCAACCCCAAACTACCAACTAAAATGGTCAACAGGCTAAGATGATAGCGGCGCCCGGCAATGGCCGCGCTTTGATTTATCCCCATCTTCCCTTTGGTACTCACCTTGCACGTGCCTGCTAACATTGTCGCCTTCATAACATTTCTCCTTATTTGGCTGTTGTTATTGCAAACGGACAGCAGAAGCAAAAGGGTTATTGAACCCACAATAAATCTTGCCAATAAACCAAAGCGCTGTTGGATGATGGCTGAGAAACACCAAGCGACCAAGGCAGAGAAAAAAGATGGGCAAACCTGAGAAGCATAACCACCTCCGACCAAACACACTTTCAACCCAAAAAAAAGCTTAAAATTTAGCTTTTGAGCCATACATCACACAAGATGGGTTTGCAGAAGCCTAAAATAACGGCTCTTTTTTTCCGGCCACAAGCCGTGTTCGATTTTCTGGAGCCCTGTCGACGTGCCTCACATAAGCAATTTCAGAACCCAACTCTTTTCTTTGCGCCTGGGCCATGCCCTGCGTGAAGTCATCGCCAAGGAAGGCTATAGTGGTAAGCACTTTGGCCAGGATCTGATGGCCGGGGTCACAGTGGGGATCATCGCCATTCCATTGGCCATGGCATTGGCTATCGCCAGTGGTGTTGCCCCTCAATATGGTCTCTATACCGCTATCATAGCCGGCTTTATCATCGCCCTTACCGGCGGCTCACGCTATTCCATCTCTGGCCCAACCGCCGCCTTTGTGGTGCTGCTTTATCCCATAGCCCAGGAGTTTGGTCTCGCCGGTCTGCTAATGGCGGGGATGATGTCAGGGGGGATTCTGATAGCCATGGCGCTGCTGCGCCTTGGTCGCCTTATCCAATATATTCCCCAATCGGTAACGCTGGGCTTTACCGCCGGGATAGGCGTGGTCATTGCCGTTCTGCAGCTGAAAGACTTCTTCGGCCTCCCCATAGACAGCATGCCGGAGCAGTTCGGTGAAAAGCTGCAGGTACTGGCGCTGGCGCTGCCACAAACCGATTTTCCCAGCTTAGTGGTGGCATTGGTCACTCTGGCTGTAATGTTGTTATGGCCAAAACTGAAGTTGCCTGTGCCGGCGCATCTACCGGCTATCATAGTCGGCAGTCTACTTGCACTGCTGCTTGGCAGTTTTGGGCAAGAGGTAGAAACCATAGGCAGCCGCTTCCATTATCTACTGCCCGATGGTAGCCAAGGCAATGGCATTCCGCCCTTCCTGCCAAGCTTTGAGTGGCCTTGGCTGCAACCTGGGCCGGATGGGGAACCTCTGGGGCTTTCCTGGCAGATGGTAAAAGCGCTGGCTCCGGCTGCCTTTGCCATCGCCATGTTGGGCGCCATCGAATCCCTGCTGTGCGCCGTCGTGCTCGATGGCATGACAGGTAAGCGTCACAGCGCCAACAGTGAGCTGCTTGGCCAGGGGATAGGTAATATAGTGGCCCCTTTCTTTGGCGGTATCACAGCCACAGCCGCAATCGCCCGCAGCGCGGCCAACGTCAAGGCCGGTGCTTTCAGCCCGATATCGGCAATTATCCACTCCCTGGTGGTACTCCTGGGGCTGGTGGCGCTGGCAGGCTTACTTTCCTTCCTGCCAATGGCTGCCATGGCGGCCTTGCTGCTGGTAGTGGCCTGGAACATGAGCGAAGCTCCCAAAGCCTGGCAACTGCTGAAAACCGCGCCGCGCAGCGATATCTGGGTGTTCTTAAGCTGCTTTTTCCTGACGGTAGCGTTCGACATGGTGATCGCCATCTCCTTCGGGATCATGCTGGCAGCCCTGCTGTTTATGAAAGAGATCGCCGAGATGACCCGGCTCTACGATATCAGCCACAATAAACGTTATATTGACCGGCCGTTACCGAACGATTGGGTAGTACTGAAGATCAACGGCCCGCTGTTTTTTGCCGCGGCAGAGCGCATCTTTGCTGAAATCGCGCAAATGACCCAGAATAAACAAACAATCGTGCTCTATATGGATGGGGTGTCGATTCTCGATGCCGGTGGCATGGCGGCGTTGAATAAATTGATACGCAAATGCCAAAGTAACGATACCCGTCTGCTGGTTGCCGATCTGCAGTTCCAGCCGATCCGGACCCTGGCCAAGGCCAAGGTTCAGCCTATCGAAGGTGTACTCAAGTTCTATCCCACTTTGAGAGAGCTGATTGAAGAACAGGTGCCGCTCAGTACGGATGGCCAAACTCCTGCAAAAGCCACCCAGAGCAAACCGGCACAATAGCGTTAACTTGCCGTTGCTTATATCTTCCCGCGCCCGGTTTTACCCGGGCGCTCGCTTATCCAGCCAAAGCAATAATCATCGCAAACTACTGACACAATTGTAAGAAATTGGCTATCCCCCCACTAAAGCTAATCTGCTAGTATGCGCGCTGACTAAAAAAGCACTCGAAAAAGTGCAATGCGAATCGCCGCCACAAGACAAAGGACTGGGGATGGAAACCAAACACACTAAGCGCTACCACCTGTTGAAATGGGGAGCCGGACTGGGACTGCTCTGCCTAAGCCAACTGGCGCTGGCAGATGAAGAAAAAACGGAGGCAGAGATCCGCTGGCAGGCGATGAGCCCGATAGCCAACCTGTATCTGAGTCAGGCCAATGCGGAAGACTTTATCGCCCAGGGGGATAATGAAAAAAGCCGCTACAACAACTACGCCGGCGCCCTCGCCTATTACCTGATGGCTACTGAGCGCGATAGCAGTAATATCTGGGCGCCCTATCAAGCCGCCGGTACTCTGGCAATGCTGGAACTTAAAGAGCAAGCCATCGAAATGCTGTTGCAAGCCGACAACCGTGGCCTGTGGCAATATATCATGCTCGAGGAAGACGACGAACTTAACGCCATCAGAGACACGGATGAGTACCGCACTGTACTTAAAAACAGTCAGAGCCGTTATCTTCAGCACGCCAAGGATACGGGTAAGGCTTATATCTACCAACCCAAGGGGCCTGCCCCCAAAGATGGCTGGCCCGTGCTGGTCTGGTTATCCGGCTATGGCACCGAAGGCAGTAACAGTGCCCATATGGCCAAACTGCTGACAACTGAACGGGCAATATTTATCGGCATCAACGGCACGGAAAAGCTCAATGAGCACAGCTTCCGCTGGGCCAGAACCGAAACCGAATCCAGTCACCAGGCAGTGCAGCAGGCTTTAGCCAAGGCGGCAAAGAACAGCCCTGTCAACAGGCAGAAAGTGGCATTGATGGGCTTTTCCCAGGGTGCCCTTCACAGCGCTCACCTGCTGGCCAAACACCCGAATGATTATGTCGGCGCCCTGCTATTGTCTGCAGGCGGTATGCAAACCGAAATCCAGGCTTCGGCGCCCGCCGGTAAGCGACTGGTTATCTCATACGGCGAACAGGAGCACAGCAGTAATCTGGCGCTGGATAAACAGCTGGAACAATTTTTTAGCCCGGGTAATCAACTGCAGGTCAAACCGCATCAGGGCGGACATTTCTTTGATGATGCCTGGCAGCAGAAATACCCGGATTATGTCAATTTCGTATTGGAACTCAATTAAGGAAGATTAGATGGAACTGAAAAGTACCTCAGGTTTTAAATCCTATTTTACCCCCAAGCGCATTCTGATTGGGGTGGGCGTTTTGGCGGCCCTGGGTATTGCCCAAAGCTCAGTATTGATGACAGATGCCGGTTACACCTATGTGCATCAAAACAATGTTACCGGCTCTTTGGATGTGTTCACCGAGCCCGGCATTCACTTTCGCATGCCGTTTCTGTCGAAAATAACCCGCTATGATCAGGTCGTTACCGTCTCCTTTGGCAACAACCAGGGCGAGGTATTCTACCAACGTCTGCCGGCGCTGCAGGTACGTTTTGCCGATACCTACACAGGCCAGGTACCGGCCACTTTCCGTTTCAAGCTGTCTTATGATCCCGAGCAGCTCAAGACGATGCATCGGGAGTTTCGCTCCAACGACAACCTGATTGACACCATGTTGATCAAGAACGCCCGCAACGTCACTGTGATCACCTCGACCCAATATACCGGCGAAGAGTTTTTCCAGGGCGGCCTCAATCAGTTCAAGGCACAATTGTCGGATCAGCTCAGCAACGGTATCTACACCACTGAGCGGCGCCAGGTTGAAGTCGAGCAGGTGGATCTGGTGCCGGTTGGCTTCGATCAGGAAGATTCCAACAAGCTGCAAGCCACCAAACAATTGGTGTGGAAGACAGTGCCTATTACCGACAAGAGCGGTAATCCTGTACGTCAGGACAACCCGCTTAAACACTATGGCATCACGGTCACCCAGGTCACCATTGGCGATCCCAAGCCGGAAGATCAGCTGGACAAGCTATTGACCGACAAGAAAAAACTGGTTGCCGAGCGGATCCGCACCATTCAGGAGCAGGAAACATCCAAGGCTCAGGCCAAGACGGAGCAGCTGCGCAAAGAGATCCAGCGGACCCGCGAAGTACAGGATGCCCAGCGTGCCAAGGAGCTGGCGGTTATTGCCCAGCAAAAAGAGGTTGAAGTGGCGCGGCAAATCGCCGAGCGTGAACTGGTGGAAGAACGCAAGAAGAAAGATATCGCCACTCTGAGCAAGGCCAAGGAGCTGGAAATCGCCCAGGCCAACCTGGAGATCCAGAAAGCCAACTCGGCCTCGGCCATGTTTGAGGCCAAGGCGATCCGTGAAAAAGGGATAGCCGAAGCCGACGTACTGGCGGCGAAATACAAGGCATTGGGTGCTCATGAGAAGGTGTATCTGGCCGAGCTGAACCGGGATGTGGCCAACGCCCTGTATCAGAACCTGCCCAACTTCAAGGTGGATATGCCGAAGAACTATATCAACGGCAGTGGCGGCAACGGCATGACCTCCAATCTGGACGTGATCACCGGCTTGTCGGCGTTGGGACTGATGGAAAAAAGCACCGCCCTTGGCAGCAAAGCATCCGTTAAATAACGGACTGGTTAGAAAGTCAATTTTAGGGAGGCTCGGCCTCCCTTTTTATTTGCCTTCATTTCAGGTCATACTGATATGCCCAACCGCAAGGAGGCCTTATGTCTATGCATTCATCCGTTTCACTGCGCCCGCTACGCCGCGCTATCTCGCTTGCAGCGGCTCTCTCGACGGCGGCTTTGCTGACAGCTACCGTGAGTGGCTCTGCACTGGCTGAAAATTCAGCGCCATCGGTACTGAAGGATATCCGCCTGCCCCAGGGCTTTGAGATAGAAGTCTATCTGGATAATGTCGCCAATGCCCGCCAGATGGCGCTTGGCAGCCAAGGCACACTCTTTATCGGCAGTCGCGGCGAAGGTAAAGTCTATGCCGCAATAGATACAGATGCCGATGGCCGCCACGACAAGGTCAAAGTGATCGCCTCCGGGCTCAATATGCCTTCCGGGCTAGCCTTTCGGGACCAGACTCTCTATGTGGGCGCCGTGAGCCAAATTCTCGCCTTTGACAATATCGAGCAGCAACTGAGTCAGAGTGCTTCCCCGAGTTATCGAATCTTTTATGATGACTTACCCACAGATAAGCATCACGGCTGGAAATACCTCAAGTTTGCCGCCGACGGCCGCCTGTATATACCCATAGGTGCGCCTTGCAATATCTGTGATGCCGGCAGCGACTACAGCAAAATAATCAGCCTGGATCTCCAAAGCAAACAACCAAGGCTCGAAGCCGCCGGTGTGCGCAACAGTGTCGGTTTCGACTTCGACCCTATCAGTGGCCAGCTGTGGTTTACCGATAATGGCCGCGACATGATGGGAGACGATATGCCAGCCGATGAGCTCAATCATTTGAGTCAGCGCGGCCAACATTTTGGTTATCCCTACGTTCATCAAGGGGATACCCTGGATCCTGAATTCGGCAAAGGTAAGCAGCCTGCCGATTTCAGCTCTCCTGAAGTCAAGCTGGGTGCTCATGTAGCGGCGCTGGGGATGACCTTCTATCGCGGCGACAGCTTCCCCAAGGCCTATCACGGCGGCATTTTTATTGCCGAGCACGGCTCCTGGAACCGGTCCAGCAAGGTAGGATATCGAGTGCGTTTCGTGCCGATAAAACAGGGCAAGGCCGGTGAACCTCAGGTGTTTGCCGAAGGCTGGCTCAAGGGCGAAACCGTATCCGGACGCCCCGCCGATGTACTGCAGTTACCGGATGGTTCCTTGCTGATAGCCGACGATGCCCAAGGCCGCCTCTATCGCATCTTTTATTCGGGCTGATTTTTGTCCGAAACACAGTGTTCAAGGGCAGCGCGCGCCGTCCTGTCATGATATTATCTGCAGCCATTATCGCCCGGCCTTGGGAACAACGCCGGGATAAGGAAGCTGCGAACCACGCCTTGTATCCAGTCCTGTAAGCCCACGCAGAGCACGCATGGGACTGGTTTGCACCTTCCGTTACTGTACCCGACCTGGAAACAGGCAAAATATTATAAATAAAATCAGTAGTTAAGGAGTTATCATGCAAGCCCTCGTTGCTGTTGTAATGGGTTCCAAGAGTGATTGGCCCACCATGGAAGCGGCCGCAGAGATCATGGATTCTCTCAAGGTGCCCTACCATGTCGAAGTGGTTTCGGCCCATAGAACCCCAGACAAATTGATGGAATTTGCCGCATCAGCAGCAGACAAAGGATACAAGGTCATCATAGGCGGTGCCGGCGGCGCTGCTCACCTGCCGGGTATGATAGCTTCCAAGACCCGCTTGCCTGTACTGGGCGTGCCGGTACAAAGCAAGGCCCTCAGCGGCATGGACAGCCTGTTATCGATAGTGCAGATGCCCAAGGGGATTGCCGTGGGAACGCTGGCCATAGGGACAGCCGGAGCATTCAATGCCGGCCTGCTGGCCTGCCAAATGCTGGCAACTCAGGACTCGCAACTGGCCGAGCGCCTCGAAGCCTTCCGCGAAGCTCAAACCCGCGCGGTACTGGATAATCCGGATCCGAGGGAAGACTGAGATGGCTGACAAGAGAGTTTGGGTACTGGGCGATGGCCAACTGGGTGCCATGTTGCGTCATGCCGGCCAACCACTGGCCATAGATGTCCGCCCCGTGGATATCATGGCGCCAAGCGATGAAAAGTTGCCGCTGACAGACACAGATATTATTACCGCCGAGCGTGAGCAGTGGCCTGAATCGCCCCTGAGCCTGCAGTTGTCGCAGCACTGCCATTTCATCAATGGCCCGGTATTTGGCCGCCTCGCCGACAGATACACCCAAAAATCCCTGCTGGATCAGCTCAAGGTGGCTACTGCGCCTTGGGAACTGCTGGATGATAACACCCAAGCCAATGATCTTTATCACAAATATGGTGAAAGAGTTCTATTGAAACGCCGCACCGGCGGCTATGATGGCAAGGGGCAGCACTGGTTGAAGCAAGCCGAGTCGAGCACTATCCCAGCCGATTGGCGCAATGAGGCGATTGCCGAGCAGGCGATCCCCTTCGATGAAGAGGTATCTCTGGTTGGGGTTCGCAGCCGCAGCGGCGAGTGCTTCTTTTATCCCTTGACACTCAATCTGCATCAGGATGGCATTCTGATGGCATCGATAGCCCCCCTGGCGCGATTGCAACCATTGCAGGCCGAGGCCGAGACTATGCTCAGCAGCATAATGCATGAGCTTGAGTATGTGGGGGTGATGGCGATGGAGTGTTTCCGGGTGGGCAATCACCTGCTGGTCAATGAGCTGGCTCCCAGAGTGCACAACTCAGGGCACTGGACTCAAGCAGGCACTCATATGGATCAGTTCCAGTTGCACCTGCGGGCCTTGTGCGAATTGCCACTGATGACGCCTCAGGTTAACTTCCAATGTGTGATGGTCAACCTGATAGGCATAGATAAGGACGACCGTTGGCTGAGCCTGGCCAATGCCGAGCTGTTCTGGTACGACAAAGAGGTGCGCCCCGGCCGTAAGGTTGGCCACCTGAACCTATCGGTACTGGATAAAAACGCGCTGACAGACAGTATCAACCAGCTTAAGCAGTGGATGCCGACTCAGTATCAGGCACCACTCTCATGGATACAGGCAGAGTTTGGCTGAAAAACGGGCGGGCAAGGGTTGCCCGCCTTTTAGTTCAATTCAAGGTATAACTTTAGGGCTTTCAGGATTTGTTGGATCAGAACGGACTCAAAAAGCAGAAGATAGACACATTGGATCTGCGTTATCATCTGCTGCTTATGTTACTGCCGCTGCTACTGATAGCCTTATTATTTTGGGTTACCAGTCCAGTAGGAGAACTTCCCTGGCTGCAGTGGGGCGGGGTTTCTGTTATCTATTTCATGGCCTACAGTCTGGGCTACTTTGTCCATCAAGGGCGACTGGGCCGACTGTGGCAACACCTGGAGCAGGTACTGGGTATCAACGAAGCCACCTTCGAATTAGTGCATCTTTCAAGTCAATATGAAACCGAACACGCCTTTCTCAATGCCCTGTTGAGTAAAGCCGTTGCCATGATAGATGGCGCCGAAATGGGCTCCATCATCCTGGTGGAGCCCGGCAGCAACAAGTTACATTTTGAAGCGGCTGTAGGGCTGGATATGACTAAACTGCAGCAGTTGAATATGACTCTGGAGCAGTCTTTCGCATATAGGTTGACCAGTGGCCGTTGCAACCGGGTAGTGGTCGTCAACGATATGCGTAAACTCAACGCCCAAAGTGGCCTAAGTCCTGAAGCTCAAGCATTATTGTTAAACGCCGCCACCCCTCCTATTAGAGCAACGCTTTCGAGCCCACTCCATATTGATGGCAAGCTCTATGCCATGCTCAACCTCGACAGTTCATTGGTTGCCAGCTTCAGCAGCTATGACAGGGATCTAGTGGCTATTTTGACCCATGAAGCCGCCAATGCCATCGCCCTGTACCAAAAGTCCCGTCAGATCCACCGATTAGCCAACTTTGACAGCCTGACGGGGCTCACCAATCGCAAATATTTTGAAGAGCAAGCCCTGAAGTGGCAGCCCAAGAACAACATAGAAAGCATGCTGGTGCTGCTGGATATGGATAACCTGAAAAAAATCAATGATAGTCTGGGTCATGGTGCCGGTGACTTTGCGCTCAA
Source organism: Shewanella sp. BJSY2023SW007 (assembly GCF_047314525.1). Classification (NCBI taxonomy): domain Bacteria; kingdom Pseudomonadati; phylum Pseudomonadota; class Gammaproteobacteria; order Alteromonadales; family Shewanellaceae; genus Shewanella; species Shewanella sp. BJSY2023SW007. Next base: position 70,251 of record NZ_JBKORL010000002.1, read on the forward strand.
ACGTTTGGCAACCGAGCTAAAACTTGGTTTCCCCACACCGTCGCTGGTGAGCCGCTTTGGCGGCGATGAGTTTGTGCTACTCTGTTACGGCAGTGAAACTTGGCTCAGAGAACGCTTACGGCAAGTCGAGTCCAAGCTGACCGCCGATAAGGTTGCCGTGTATTTCAGCGCCGGCATCGCACCTTTCAATGGCAATGTGGAACAGAGTCTCAGGTTGGCAGACAACCAGATGTACCAATATAAAAAAGCCCGCAAGAGTGAGCTCAAATAAGGAAAGAACCGGATCCCAATGACGGGATTGTAGTGGTCGGTAACAAGGAGAAGCTATGCATAAACATCTCACCATCATGACAATGTTGGTAGTGGGCACATCGACTTTGCTGCAACAGGCGCAGGCGGCACAAAACCTCTCTTCCTTAATGGTGGAAGTCCGGCAGCAGGACGGTATCCCCCATTATTACAATCTGGCCAGTGGCATGCCCCTCAATGGCGAGGTCACCATCGTTCGCGATAACCAAGGTTATACCCAAGCGACTTTCTCTCAAGGATTACCCAATGGCCGCTGGCAAGTATTTCACCCCAACAATACCAAATTAGTTGAAGGCCAGTATTACCAGGGCTATCAAAATGGCAGTTGGCGCATGTATGACCTCAGCGGCCAGATGACCGAATTACAGGTGTTCAATAAAGGCGTTCCCGAAGGGGAATGGCAAACCTTTGACAGCAATGGCCGCCTCGATGAAAGCGTATTCTACCGCAACGGTAACAAAGAGCAGGTCAAACGCTTCTACGCCAGCGGTAAACTCAAGGCCAGTGAAACCTATACCAATAACCTGCGCCATGGCCAATGGCAGAGCTTCTATGAAAACGGCACCCAGGCCCAAAGTCAGCAATATGCCAACAACCAACTCTTTGGCGAGTACCTGGAACAAAACGCCCAGGGAGTCATCAGGGTCAAAGGTAAATTCGATGCCAATGGCCAACGTCAGGGCGTCTGGCAGAGCTTTTTTGATAATGGCAGTAAAGAGAGCGAAACCCGTTTCAGCGCCGGAGAACGTGACGGCGAAAGTCTGAAATATCACCCCGGCGGCGAACTGGCGGTCAAATGTGCTTACCGCGCAGGCAAGCGTCAGGGCCAATGTCAAACCTTCGACGATAAAGGCGTGCTACTGGGCAATGAACATTTCAATGACGGCGAAAAAGATGGCATCCAAGAGTATTTCAACAGTGAAGGCAAGCTGGTCATAGAGCAGCACTACAAAAACGGCCTGCAAACTGGCGTACAGAAGCGTTTTCACCCCAATGGCCAGTTAGCTGAGCTGGAAACCTTTCACGATAGCCAAGTGAGCGACAACGGTCAGTATCCCCGCCATGGCAAGTATGAGCGTTTCGATATCGACGGCAAGCCCCTGGAAAAGTCCCAGTTTGCCATGGGCCTGCGTGACGGCTTGTATCAGCGTTTCAGCGCCGGTGTTTTACAAGAGTCCAGCCAATGGCAACAGGGGGAGCGTCACGGCGACTTTGTCCGCTATTTCCCGAACGGTAAAAAACGCAGCCTGGTGCAATACCAGCACGATAAGCAAACCGGAAAGTCCATCCGCTACTTTGAAGATGGCACAGTGCAGGAACAGGGCGAAGTCATAGACGGTAAGTGGGTCGGCAAATATGAAAGCTTCTATGACAATGGCAACCCCAGGGAGTTGGCCCACTATGCCAAAGACAAGGCCGCCAAGGATTATCGCTATCCGCTTAATGGCGTCTTCAAGCGCTGGTACGCCAACGGCGATCCCAATGAGGAAGGCATATATCTCAACGGCGACAAGGACGGGCTCTGGATTCAGTATCGCGAAGGGGTCAAGAGCCGGGAGCAGACCTTTGTCAAAGGCAAACTCAATGGCCAATATGCCGAGTATTATCATGGCCGCCGTCGCGTCACGGGGGAGTACCTGAACAACAAGAAGACAGGTAGCTGGATAGACTACCGCTACGAAGAGGAGGATCCCACCTTTGGCACCATCCCCGAGGGCAATGCCAGGATCAAGAGCCAGTGGTTACTCGGCAAGTTGCACGGTACACGCGAGCACTACAGCTTCAAGGGCGTCCTTTATCGCAAGGAAACCTATGCCAATGGCGACAAGACCGGCAGCTACAGCGAGTACTATGTCGATAATGGGCAGCAGAAACTGGCCGGCGAGTTGCTAAAAGGAGTTAAAACCGGCCAGTGGCAAAGCTGGTTTGAAGATGGCATGCTCGCCGCCAGTCAGGAGTTCAAGGACGATGTACTGCACGGCAAGTCTGAGCAGTACTACAGCAACGGTCAGTTAAAGCAGCAAGCCAACTACTGGCAGGGAAAACTCGATGGCAAACTGAGCCAGTACTTCCAAAATGGCAAGCCACAGAGCCATGAGCAGTGGCTCAAAGGCCAGAAAGAGGGTAAAGCCAGTTACTTCCACAACAACGGCAAGCTGGCCGAGAAAGGTAGCTTCCTCAGGGATAGAAAAGAGGGACTGTGGCAGACCTTCTGGAGCAATGGCGAGAAGCGTATCGAAGGCAGCTATATCAGCAATCGCGAGTCAGGCGACTGGAACTTCTATGACCAGTTCGGCAAGCTGATAAAGACTGAACACCATGGTTAATTTTCCCCTTGGTTTCGTGGCTTTAGTTGGGAATAGTGAATTTTGGCACATCTATTGACGAGAAAATGGTTTCAATAGACAAGTCGCCAAGGCTAGAGTCGTAAGCCAGCCTGGCAGAATCGGCTAATATCAGGTTACCGAAATAAACAGCCCCCCTTCCCAGCCCGCCTCATCAGTAACCATAAAAATGGTTCATCGCGGATCTCCGGGGAACGCCTCTCTGACTTTCAGAAAGAAGTATTCGGTATCCCGGTAGCCATAGCCCATTCGCTTCAGCAGTTTGATTTTGTTGTTCATCCCTTCCAGTCGGCAGGTGTGCAACGGATGAACCGCTGAAGCAACTATGCCATGAAGATAGTTTTTAAGACGCTGGCCAAATTGGAGTAACGGCCTGATACCGCTCTCTCTGACTTGTTGCCACCAGAGGTTCCATTGAGCCGTGGCTTCGGCTTCATCTGTGCAGTACCACATCTCCTTGAGTTGCTCCCTGAGCAGGTAAACCGTCATTAAGCTTTTGTTCGACTCCAACAGCTCGTTGAGATAACCCGCCTGTTTGTCTGTCAAATTATCTCTGTTTTTGAGTAAGACCCAGCGCCCCCGTTTTACCCGTTTGCGGGCTGGTTTGTCGTGCTTGAGTTGATTAGCCTGGTCAACCCTGACTCGGTCGATGACTTCACGGCCATACTTGGCAACAACATGAAACAAGTCGTAGACCACTTTGGCTTGGGGACAGTGCATCTGTACCTCCAGGTCAAAGGCAGTATTCATATCCATAGCAACGGCTTCAATCTGTTGGCAGTACTGCCCCAACTTAACGAAAAACGGCCGGATAGCTGCTCTACTGCGGCCTTCACCTATCCAAAGGACTTGATGAGTATCCGCATCGGCCACCACAGTGGCGTAACGATGGCCTTTGAACAGGGCAAACTCGTCCATGACCAGGCGTTTGACACGACTCCAATCAGGCTCTGTGACCTCCCTTGCCAGCCGACGTTTGTCGATAGTCTTGATGGTATGCCAGTGCAGGCCAAGGAGTTGCGAAATATGTTTAATCGGCAAGAGCTTGAGTAGCACCTCGACATGCTCAATGAGCCGAGTGGTCTGGCGAGCATAGGGCTTTAACCAGCTGATATGCTCCCGAACGATACCGCAATCAGGGCAAAGAATACGGCGGACGGGTAGCCGTAACTGAACCTGGAACGCCAGTATAGTCCGTTCCGATACGCTGCGAAGTGAAGCGTCGTGAACAGCCTTAGCCGGTTTGCCGCAAGCACAGTGGCCGTTATCAATCGGTTTTAGGTGGATGATGAGGGTTTGTTGATTTTGCTCGGTATGGACGGCTTCAAAGCCTTCCCAGAGCGCAATGGGGAAGGTAATATTCGACATTGAGAACGGTTGGGGTTGGTCATTGTTTTTGTTTGGCGACTAAACAATAACTCTCCAACCGTTTTCATTTCCAGTCCACGCTAATCTGCGATGAACCATAAAAATGCCGTTTACAAAAGTAAACGGCATCACGCGAACAGGGATCCTAGCACCAATATCAAATAATCAAGGTTGTTGTTCCAACTGAGGTATTGGCACCGCCTTCATCAACACTTCGGTGGTGAACTTGTCATTGTTGATCACCGGGTATCTGTCGTAGGTTTGGAAAATCACCCGTCCTTGATACTGGATCATGGCGACTACACCATAGTTGACATCAGACTCAAGGGTTTCAGCCGGTAAAATGAACTTAAACGGCACCGGCGCCCTGGCGATATCAAAGCTCTTTTGCGCCACTATTACCCCGGGGGTGTCCAAATCTATGATGGCGATTGTGATACTGGACCCTTGAGGCAAAGCCACTCTTTCCAAGTAACCAGCAGCCCCGTTAACGATAATAGGTGCTTTGGGGTCAACAGTGACACAAGCGCCGAGAAACGCTATCCCGGCAGCAATTACCAGTCCTTTCACATACTTAATCATCTTGCTTTCCCTTATTTGGCGGTCATTCTCATCAAGCCTTCCTGAGTGGCCGAAGCCACCAGCTCGCCCTGTTGATTAAAGAATTGCCCTCTCACATATCCCCGACCACCACTGGCATTGGGACTCTCTATGGCATACAGCAGCCACTCCCCCATATTGACAGGTCTGTGGAACCAGAGTGAATGATCTATAGTGGCCATCCGCATCCCCGGGGTCAAAAATGACACTCCATGAGGCTGAGCCGCCGTCACCAAAAAGTTGAAATCCGAAGCATATGCCAACAGGTAGTCGTGCATTTCATGTTCGGGCGGCAAGGCACCATTTGCCCGCATCCATACATGTCGAACGGGTTCAGTGGCCGCTGGAGCTACAGGGTTAAGCGGATTGACCAGACGCATCTCGATGGGGGCATCGGCCATAAACTTTTCCAGCATCCTGGAGGGCACCTTATCCCTCATGGTCATCGCCAACTCCTGCTGATTGAGTATCCCATCAGGGCCGGGAACCTCTGGCATTTCGGCCTGATGGCTGAACCCAACTTCCGGCTCCTGGAAGGAACAGGTCATGTAGAAAATCGGCCGCCCTTTCTGAATCGCCTTCACCTGACGGGCACTGAAACTGCCGCCATCACGCATGTTTTCGACTTCGTAGACTATCGGCAACTTTTCATCGCCTGCCCGTAAAAAATAGGAATGCAGTGAATGCACCTGGCGCTCTTGCGGCACAGTGCGACGGGCAGCGCTGAGGGCTTGGCCCATGACCTGACCGCCAAACACATGACCAAAACCCAGATCCTGGCTCTGGCCCCGATAAAGTCCAATTTCTATCTGTTCAAGCGCGAGCAGTGACAAGAGATCATCTAAAACCTGGCTCATAAAACTCTATTAACTGGCTGACATATACCGCAAAGATTAACCCAGAACCGCCCTTCGTGACCAGATGACTTTACTCTATCTCTATATCATGCTCGGCGGCAGCTTGTCTGGCCCAGTTAACAATTTGCGCCTCGCCGCTGTCGCTGAACCCCAGTGGCGTAGCCACGCTTAACTCTGGCCAAGCTCTGGCCAAAAGTTCAGGAGTACAAGCATCTGCATTAAAGTAACCCGGCTCTGTCTGCGCTATTCTCACCCGACTGATACTGCCAGCTGCAGCCAACAAATGTTGCCCATTGGGCGCCTGCTCGCTGAGCAGAAACAATCCGGCTGCCAATGGCGCGTTCAAACCAAATAAAGGTTGTACCGGCAGTGCCAGGTGTTGCTCCGTCATTGGGGTGGTAGCCAAAGGATAGAGACTGTTGACACGGATGTTATGATTGCCACCTTCTCGACTGAGACTATTGGTTAATCCAAACAATGCCATCTTGGCACTGGCCCAGGCACTTTCGAAAAGATCTCCGAACAGTCCACTAACACCACCCAACAAAAGGATCCGGCCATACTCCTGTGCCTTCATTCGCGACCAGAGTCCGTGACAGAGAAAGAAGCTGCCATCCAGATCCACCTGCAACTGCCGTCGCCACTGCTGTGGTGTCAGTTTTTCAAATGAGCAGGGGGTATGGATCCCGGCACAGGCCACCAACAACTCTATAGTGCCAAAGTGGTCACAGGCTTCCTGCAGCACCAAAGCAACATCTTGCTCATCGGCAACATCACAGTGCCAGGCTTTGGCATCGGCCCCCAAAGCAGAAATCGCATTCAAGGTATCTTTGCAGCTGTCTATGTCCAGCAGTGCCAGGCTGGCACCACGCTGAGCCAAACCTATGGCGAAGGCGCGCCCCAACCCCGAGGCGGCACCGCTGACAAGGGCTGTCCTGCCCCCAAACCCCATCATATTAACCTCTGCTTTAGTAATAAGCTCATGAAATACCGGGTATTCTTTAACAATAAGAACACATAATCCCCTAAGGTTATTTGATTATGGCTGCATTTTTTCAATCCGCACGGGTACAAATGTGCGCTGACTCAAACTCTGTTAAATGCATTTATCCGATTGTGCTAACTTTCAAGTGGAAAATTGGTATCCTTAGCATGTTTTCCCATCTTTAACTCTGAAGAATTGACAAAATGAATCCCTGGATTTTAGCCTCACGGCCGCGCACCTTGCCTGCGGCGATAGGCCCCTTGCTGATAGGCAACATTCTGGCTCTGCAACTGGAGAGTTTTAGTTGGACCATTGCAGTGGCATCCATGGTCTGTGCCCTGTTGCTGCAGATTGCCGTTAACCTGGCCAACGACTACTTTGATTTCAAAAATGGTATAGATACCGAGGAGCGACTTGGGCCGATAAGGGTCACCCAGAGCGGCTTACTCGACCCGCTGAAAGTGCGTAATGCAATGATTTTTTGCCTTTTGCTGGCATTAGCTGTGGGATCTTTCCTGATCTGGCACGGTGGCTGGCCGATTGCCATCCTGGCGGCGGCTTCCATTATGGGCGCCCTGGGTTACAGCGGCGGCCCATACCCGCTGGCCTCACACGGCCTGGGTGAAGTGGCGGCCTTTATCTTCTTTGGCTTGGTAGCCGTAGTCGGCAGTTACTATCTACAGGCCGGTGATACCAGCACTGCAGCCTGGATTTTGGGGAGCGCCGTAGGCCTGCTCAATGCCGCTATCTGCCTGGTTAACAACACCCGTGATATCTATACCGACGAAAAAGCCGGCAAGCGCACGTTGGCGGTACGCATAGGTGAGGCCCAATCCAAGGTGCTGTACCAGGCGCTGGTTTACTTACCCTTCGGCCTGATTATCGCCGGCTTCCTGCTGGGTTTGCTACCTGGGCTACCTGTGCTGCTGACGGGTCTTGCGCTGCTAATGGCCCGCAAGCTGTCCAGCGATTTTATTCAGGAGTCAGGCGCAGCATTGAATCCATTACTGGGGCGCACCGCCAAACTGACTATGATATTCAGCGCCCTATTCAGCTTAGGTTTAGTGTTTACCCTTTAACCCAGGTATAGCTATAAAAAAGGGATAGAAATAACAAAGGCTTCCACTGCCACGCAGTTGGAAGCCTTTTTCGTTGGCCGGTGATAGTGTTCTGCCCGGCCCGTTTTCCCTCAATCCAGTTTAATCAGCGGCCGCTTGGGGTCACTCCAATCCAGGTGATAACGCTCGTTGGCAGCTTGGTCTATACGCTCAAAACTGTGCGCTCCGAAAAAGTCCCGTTGTCCCTGCAACAGATTGGCCGGCAGCGTCTCAGTGCGATAACTGTCGTAGTAAGAAAGCGCCGATGAGATGCAGGGCACAGGCACACCTGCAAGTACCGCCTTGGCAACTGTTTGCCGCCATGCCTGCTGGCGCGCCGAAAGCGTTGAAGCAAAGCCATCGGCCAACAGTAAATTGGCCAATTCAGGCTCACTGTCGTAGGCTGCGGCTATGGATTGCAGGAATCTGGCGCGAATAATACAGCCGGCGCGCCAGATCCTGGCGATGGCGGCAAAATCCAGCTGCCATCCCAGCTCCTGAGCCTGCATCGCCATCAACTGGAACCCCTGGGCATAACAGCTCACCTTGGCGCAATAGAGTGCGCTCTCCAGGCCATCAATAAAGCTTTGTTGCTCGTCCGAGCCTGCCGGTTGAGTGCCTCTCGCTTCGGGACCGACCAACTTGGTGGCCAAGCTCTGGCGCAGAACCTTTTGAGTGCTGATGGCGCGGGCATAAACCGCTTCGGCGATAGTGGGCGCCGGGCAACCTATCTGCAGGCTGCTGACAGCCGTCCACAGACCTGTGCCCTTCTGCCCTGCCTTATCAAGGATCATCTCAACCAGAGGCTTGCCGCTTAATGGGTCCTGTTGCCGCAAGACCTCGGCGCTGATTTCCATCAGATAACTGGAGAGCACACCTGTATTCCAGCGCTCGAACACCTGGGCAATGGCATAGGCATCAAGGCACAGCACTTGGCTTAGCAAATGATAAGCCTCGCAAATCAGCTGCATGTCGGCATATTCAATGCCGTTGTGCACCATCTTCACATAGTGACCGCTACCGGCCGGGCCTATGTAAGCCGTGCAGGGCTCCCCTTGGGTAACCGGGTTGCCGGGCTCAAATCGTTCCAGCGGCAATCCGGTGTCACCATCCACCTTGGCAGCTATCGCCCGCCAAATGGGAGCAACCCGCTTCCAGGCCTTGATATCACCACTTGGCATCAGAGAAGGCCCGAATCTAGCCCCCACCTCACCGCCGGACACAGCTGAGCTGAAGAAGATAAACTGATCGCGATAGCGCTGTTCCCGCGCTATAGTGTCTGTCCACAGGCTATTGCCCGTGTCTATGACTATATCCTCGCGCTCAATCCCGGCATCGAGCAGGGATTGGCATACGGCATCGACCGCCGCACCGGCCGGAATGGACAGCAGCAAGATGCGCGGTGTTGCTAAATTTGCCATCAAATCAGTAAGATTATTACAGCCAAACAGCAATTGTTCCCTCTCGGTCACTTCCGTCTTGGCCTGGTTTTCGGCAGCTGTCACTTTGCGACTGTCCAGATCGAACGCCGCGACCCGATAGCCGTTATCTATGATATTGAGAGCGAGATTCTTGCCCATAACACCCAGGCCTATGACCCCGATGTCAGAAAGATGCTTGTGGGTTTGCATTGTTATTAATTCCACGGGTAGCAGAGGAGCCGGCCATTTTGTGAGCCAACAACCGGCCTTGAGTGGATTAATTATACTGATTAACGAAAGTTAATTACCAGCCGCCCTTGACGATAACCTTGTTTGAAAAACACGATTAACAGACAAACATCCGGGTTCAATTAGCCAGTTTCAGTCCCAAAACACCGATAAAAATCAACAGCAAACTGCCGATTTTCATCAGACTGGCACTCTCGCCGAATAGCCAGATACCCACCAATGCCGTGCCCATAGCGCCAATGCCTACCCAAACACCGTAAGCCGTGCCTATAGGCAATGACTTGGTCGCCAGCCCAAGCAAACCGACACTGATGGCCATAGCGCCCAAGGTCAACAGACTCGGAATTAACTTGGTAAAACCCTGGGTATATTTAAGGCCTATGGCCCAACCGATTTCAAACAAACCTGCGAGGATTAAGAGTAACCAGTTCATGAACCCATCCCTTTTTAAAGAGGGGTCGTCCCCGATAGTGGAAAAGGCGCTTGCAGGGTCGTCCCTGCGGCCGGAATGATAAGGCTACATAGTGTAGCTTAAGTTGCAAGCCTGAATGTAAAACTTGGATGCTACTACTTTGTATGTAACTACTTGTTGTTGCCCCGAACGGAGCAGCGGCATCTTAGCAAAGGCCGACTAAAAGGGCAAAGTGTAAGAGGCGCGCCTTTACAACATGAAAAACAGCTAAAAAAACGCCTGCCAGCGGCAGGCGCAAAAGGAGAAAGTCAACCTCAGGCGTGCTCTTTCACCAGAGAATCGGCATAGCCCATGCGGGTCAGTGCGGTGCGTACCAGATCCAGAGTGCCGGGATCCTCTATGGTTGCCGGCGCCTTGAACTCCTGGTTGTCGGCAATTTTACGCATGGTGCCACGCAGTATCTTGCCGGAGCGGGTCTTGGGCAACTTGGGCACAGCGCTCACCAAACGGAACGCCGCCACCGGGCCAATTTCCTGGCGCACCAGGGCCACCAGCTCCTTGTGCAGCTGTTCTTCGCTCAGGGTATTCCCCATCTTGAGCACCACCAACCCCAGCGGCACCTGCCCCTTGAGCTTATCTTCCACACCAATAACCGCCGCTTCAGCCACCGCCGGATGCTGACAAAGTACCTCTTCAAAACGCCCGGTCGATAATCTGTGACCGGCCACATTAATGATGTCATCAATACGACTCATGATGTAGAGATAGCCCTCTTCATCCATATAGCCGGCATCCCCGGTAAGATAGTAACCGGGATACATGGCCAGATAGCTGTCATGGTAACGCTTATCGTTTTGCCACAAGGTAGTCAGGGTTCCGGGCGGCAGAGGCAGCTTAATCACCACATTGCCCGATTGCCCGGGAGCGACCTGCTCCCCCATTTCGTCCAATACTTCCACCTGATAACCGGGCACGGCTCTGGCCGGTGACCCGGCTTTGACCGGAATAGGCGCCACTCCCATCAAGTTGGCGGCAATGGCCCATCCTGTTTCGGTTTGCCACCAGTGATCTATCACTGGCTTGGCCAGCTTCTCTGACGCCCACTTCAAGGTATCCGGGTCACAACGCTCGCCGGCCAGAAACACGTTCTTCAGGCAAGAGAGATCGCTTTGAGCCACATAGCTTGCCTCAGGGTCCTCACGTTTGATGGCACGAATCGCCGTCGGTGCAGTAAAGAAACTCTTGACCTTGTACTTGGCTATGGTGCGCCAAAAAGTGCCGGGATCCGGGGTGCCCACAGGTTTGCCTTCAAACAGCAAGGTGGTGGCACCTACCAGCAGCGGTGCATAGACAATATAGGAGTGACCCACCACCCAACCCACATCAGAGGCGGCCCAGAAGACATCACCAGGTTCTATGTCATAGATGGCCTTCATCGACCAGGCCAGCGCTACGGCATGGCCACCGTTATCACGCACCACCCCCTTTGGCTGGCCTGTGGTGCCTGAGGTATAGAGAATGTACAGGGGATGAGTGGCTTCGACCGCCACACAATCGACAGGAGTCGCCTGACAGATAGCACTCTGCCAGTCATGATCCCGCCCTGGCTGCAACTCGGCCTGATACTGACTGCGGCCGAGAATAAGGCAGTTTTCCACCTTATGCTCAGACTGATCCAGCGCCTTGTCCAGCAGTGGCTTATAAGGCACAACACCTGAGGGTTCAATGCCGCAGGAGGCGGACAATACCAGCCGGGGTTTGGCATCGTTGATCCGGGTTGCCAGTTCATTGGCGGCAAAGCCGCCGAACACCACCGAATGTATTGCCCCTATGCGGGCACAGGCCAGCATGGCAAACAGGGTTTCCGGCACCATAGGCATATAGATAACGACTCTGTCGCCCTTATTGATCCCGACAGATTGCATCCAGCCCGCCAGGCGGCTCACCTGCTGCTGTAATTCGTTATAGCTGATGCCGTACTCGGTATCTGTTACCGGACTGACATATTGAATGGCGGTCTGTTCGCCACGCCCTGCGGCCACATGCCGGTCCACCGCGTTATAGCAGGTGTTGAGCATGCCACCGCTAAACCAGCGGTAAAATGGCGCCTCACTCTCATCCAGCACCTGCTCCCAGGGCTGTTGCCAATCTATGGCACGGGCACACTCGCCCCAAAACTGTGTCTTGTCCTCGAGTGACGCCTTATGCAGGGCTAAACCCGGATCTATCATTATCTGTCCTCCCAAAGGACGCCGTTCTGCGACGGCACTGCGTTCCCTTCCTTCCTGGGACAATTAAAGTCCTTTTTGGCCTTGTACCCAATTAGACGTTAGCCTAAAACCCCGCTCGAACTGCCAACGTAGTTCACTTAAGCGGAGCTGCCTTGTGATTAACAGGATATCGGGTCTTTGATATTTTTACCGCCCTAGGCCGATTTGGCTTAGGGCGTT